>VMTI01000052.1 GCA_013791675.1 bacterium
ACTTATGATGTTGAGAAGGGCGCCGGCACATTCAATCCCATGACTTTTCTCAAACTTTTTGATAAGGGCCCGTGGCGAGCGGCGTATACCGAACCTTCCAGGCGGCCTCAGGACGGACGCTATGGAGACAATCCCTTCAGGCTTTATAAACATCTCCAGTTTCAGGTCATTTTAAAACCGGCTCCCGCGGACTGCAGAATTCTGTATCTGAAAAGCCTGAAAAAAATTGGAATAGACATAAAAAAACATGACATAAGATTTTTGGAAGATAACTGGGAGTCGCCATCTCTCGGCGCGTGGGGCCGGGGCTGGGAGGTGCGTCTTGACGGGCTGGAGATCACGCAGTTCACATATTTTCAGCAGGCCGGCGGAATTGAGCTTTCCGAAGTGCCGGTGGAGCTGACATACGGCCTTGAAAGGATAGCGATGTTTCTGCAGAAGAAAAAAAGCGTCTACGATATTGAATGGACAAGCGGCGTTAAATACGGTGACATAAGAAAAGATGAGGAAAGACAGTTCAGCGTTTATTATTTTGAAAAGGCTGATGTTGACGGACTGGGAAAAGTTTGTGATTTCTACAGCGCGGAGCTTGAAAGGCTTCTTGACGCGCGGCTGCCGCTGCCGGCCTATGATTGCCTTCTCAATTATTCGCATCTCTTTAATGTGATAGACGCCCGCGGGGGAATAGATCACGCTACAAGAACGGGGATGATAAAGAAGATGAGAAATTATTCCCGCAGTATAGCGATTCTTTATATGGAACTTCGCGAGGCGCCGCCGGGCGGTGACAAATGAACAAAGCCGATTTTCTGATTGAACTCTGGGTGGAGGATATGCCGGTTTCCGCCCAGCTTGAGGCTGAAGTTAAAATCAAAGAGGCGGTGGAAAACCTTTTTATAAGTGAAAAAATAGATTACGGACAATCAAAAACTTTTTCCACTCCCCGTCGTGTTGCCGTTTTTTTTGAGAATGTTTCCCGACTCACTCGCGAGGAAAAGCTTTCCATCAAGGGCCCTCCCGCGAAAATATGTTTTGACGGAGCGGATAATCCCACAGTTGTTCTGGAAGGATTTCTTAAGAAGCACAACGCCGATCCCGCGGATGTGCGTGTGAGGGATGAGGGGCGGGGGGAATTTGTTTTTTTTGAAAAAACTATTCCGAGGCTTTCTTCTGAAGATGTGATAAGGCATAAAATAGCGCCCGCCATAGAGGGAATAAAATTTACGAAAGTTATGAGGTGGGACAATTACAGTTTTCCGCGTCCCGTGCGGAATGTTCTGATAATGTTCGGAAAGAAAACCCTCAAGGTGAGATGTTTCGGCGTTAACTCGTCGCATTCAAGCAGGGGTTTTATGGGAGAGGCCGTTGCAATAACTTCGCCCGCGGGTTATGAAACGGATCTCAAAAGAAAAAGAATTCTTGCCTCCCGGACGAAGCGTTTTGAGCATTTAACGAAAGAATTAAACGAAGCGCTCAAGCGCCCGTCGGCCCCGTCATCAGATAATTATGCAGGTGAGCTGAAAAATTTTACAGTTGGTATCTGCGAATATCCAAGGGCGATGGCAGGGGAGTTTGATAAAGCTTTCTTGATGCTCCCGCCTGAATTTCTTAAGGTTACGCTGGAATTCCACCAGGGGTGTTTTTCAGTTAACAACGGAAAGCTGCGGACGAACAAGTTTATTTTTGTTGTTGACGGCACTTCGGCTAATGCCGCCGAAATTACAAAAAATTACGAAAGATGCGTGACCGCCCGTTTTAAAGATACAAAGTTTTTCTGGGAGAATGACAAAAAGAAAAAACTTATTGAATATTACGACAAACTGAAAAATGTGAATTATATGGGGAAATTCGCCACTCTTTATGATAAAGCCGAAAGAATTACGCGGGACGCGTCGGAGCTCGCGAAAATTTACCGCCCCGCAGAAGAAGGGGAAGTGAGAAAAACAGCGAAACTTCTTTACTGCGATATTGTCACTCAGATAGTGGGGGAATTTCCCGAACTTCACGGTATAGCGGGGCAGTATCTGGAACGTTCGGATGCGGGCAGTATTTCCTGCGAGGATTCTCTGAGAGGCGCGGTGACGCTGGATGCCCTCAACGACATTTCCTCCGTCGTCGGTTTGGCCGAGAGGCTTAACACGCTGAAATCATTTTTTTACGCGGATATGATACCCACCACTTCCAAAGACCCGTACGGTTTGATAAAAAGCGCCGACGGAGCCGTAAAGATATTGCTAACTTCCGGAATTGATTTTGGAATGAAAAAAGTTTTTGAGATTGTTTTTGATGACATCGAGTCCGGAATATCTGAAAAGATTTACGATTTTCTGAAGGAAAGATATAAGCTTTGTCTTGTTAAAGAAGGCATCCCTGCCGATATAGCGAATATGACGGAGAGCAAATTTGAGTTTCCCAAAGATGCCCTCGCTTTATCGTGGGCGGTTGAGGCCACGAGAAAGAAGAAGAAAGAAGAATTCGCGTATATAGCCGAAGCCGCCAAAAGAATAAGAAACATACTCAGACAGGCGAAGAAGCTGGGGATAAAGCCTATGGGCGTCCGAAAGGATTTGTTTATTGAGAGCGAGGAAAAAAATCTTTTTGACATCGCTGTGTCTCTGCGCGGGGAAATAGAATTGATGGTTGTGAAAAAAGATTATATATCCGCTCTGATGAGCCTTGTGACAGTGAAAGAACCTCTTGATTTGTTTTTTGAGAAAATAATGGTGATGGATAAAGATGAATCGCTCAGGGATAACAGGCTGGGTTTGCTTCGTGATGTTGACAACCTCTTTGCAATTTTCGGAAAATTTGATACTCTAAATGCTTTGGTTTTGTAAATGTTGGCAGGAATGCCGGAAACGGGCGGTCCGGCTCTGAGCACAGGAGGATTGATATGGAACTTCAGGTGGTGGTGAATGCGCGTGAAACGGGGAAGAAATCTCTTCTCAAACAACTTAGAAAAGATAAAAAGACGCCGGCGATTATATACGGAGCGAATTTTAAACCTGAAGCTGTGTGGGTGGACGAGAAAGAGATTTCCGGAATAATAAAACGTTCAAAAACTTCTGTGCTTACTCTGAACGAAGGTAAAAAAAAGATAACGGCTGTTATAAAAGATGTTTCTTATGATGTGCTCAGTGACCGTGTCAATCATGTTGATTTTATGAAAATAGAGGCAATGAAAGAGCTTGAAATCAGTGTGCCTCTTGAGCTTGAGGGCGAGTGCAAAGGCGTTAAAGAAGGCGGCATACTTGATTTTATAATCAGGAAAATTGACGTCAGGACGATACCGTCAAAGATTCCTCATTCCATAAAGGTGAATATTTCGCAGATGAATATAGGCGACACCTTGAAAGTTTCGCAGCTTCAGATACCCGAAGGCGTCGCGGTTATGACTAATGGCGATTCAATATGCGTCAGCATACAGGCGCCGAGAAAGGAAGAGGAACCTGCCGAAGCCGAAGCCTCCGTTGCCGCCGCCGCCCCCGAAGTCGAGAAAAAGGGTAGTAAGGATACCAAGGAAAGCAAAGAAACTAAAGAAACATCTGAGAGCAAGGATAAAAATCCCGCTGACAAAAAGAAGCAAGCGGGTAAGTGAAAAGGTCTTGGATAACAGGAAGGAACCTTGTGAATCTGTGTCCAAATTTTTAAAGTGCTGGCTGTTTTCGGTTTAGGCAATCCACTTTCATACAACGGCACCCGGCACAATATAGGTAAAGAGGCGGCGCTGTCATTAAAGGGAAAAATGCCGCTCGCTTTTAAGGGCGTTTGCGCGGATATATATGTGCTGGGCGGCAGAGCTCTCATAGAGGGAAAAACCTATATGAATGAGTCAGGGCTGGCTTTCAGGGAGGCCGTAAAAAAACTTGGGCTTGCCCCCGAAAACATTCTGGTTATTTGCGATGATTTTAATTTAGAGTTGGGCCGGATGCGCTACAGGGTAAACGGTTCTTCCGGCGGACATAAAGGCCTTGAATCTCTGATTGAGAAAACGGGCACGGAAAATTTTCCCCGGTTAAGGCTGGGAATCGGCCCGCCGATTTTGGATTTTTCCGGAGCGAAGGACTGGGTGCTGGAGACTTTTGAAGGCGAAGAAATAGAAAAAGCCGCCAGAGGGATCCGCGCTGCCGCTGATTTCGTTAAACGCCGATGGGGGCATTTTTGGCCGGAGGAAAACGATAGTTTCAATGTTTAGAAATTTTAGAAAAAAGGTTATAACGGGAATGATTATTCTCGCCCCTATAACTGTGACACTTTATATTTTTGGTTTCATGATTAAAGTCATAGCTCGCCTGACAGCGCCCTTAGTGCCTTTTATTCTCCTGCTGCCTTTTTTTTCAAAATGGCCGGTGGCCGCCACTTATGCTGTGAGTTTTCTGGCGGCGATTGTTCTCCTGTGGCTTTTAGGCGCGGCGGCTTCAAATATTTTCGGGAGAACTCTTTTACTTTTCGCGGAAAAAATATTTCTTAAAGCGCCTATTATCAACCGGATATATGTAATCATTAAGCAGATTGTTGATACCGTGACGTCAAAAAAATCGGCTTTCCGTAAAGTTGTGAGGATAGATTATCCGAGGAAAGGGATAAAGACGCTGGCTTTTGTGACGGGGGAAACGGAAATCGGCGGCTTGCGATATTATTCTCTTTTTGTTCCGACAACCCCGAATCCCACCAGCGGTTTTTTTTGCATGATGCTGATTACGGAGGTGGAAGACGCCGGCATTGATATGGAAGCGGCTATGAAAATTATAGCTTCCGGAGGCATGATTAAATGAAAATGTCCGGCAGGCAATTGACAACTTTTGTTCAAATGATATAATTGACCCTATGCCCATGGATATAAAAACCATAATCGGAAAGCTAACCGCGATTCACAAAGGCGGCGATATAGTCGGCATTGATTTTGGCCGGTCCTCTGTGAAAATAGCAAAACTCAAAAAAAGCGGCGATAAATATCTTTTGGAATTTTGCGGTATGCTTCCGGCGCAGACTTCCGTGGCCGGTTCGGAAGTCACGCTGGATGAAATAGATGCTACTGTAAAATCCGTGAAAGCTTTTTTAAATGCCAAAGGTATAAAGTCGGGCGTCGGCGCGGCATCGGTTATGGGAAATTTTGTAATAGTAAGATATGTGAAATTCCCGAAGATGTCCAACGACGAGCTCGCGAAGAGCCTGCGTTTTGAAGCTGAGGAGTTTATCCCGTTTGATATATCGGACGTTTATTTGTCCACGGAAATAATAAAAGATATTGAGGAAGAGGGCCAGCCTAAAATGGAAGCCATTCTTGTAGCCGCGAAAAAAGACATTGTTGAAACGCGTATATCCATGATGAAGAGAATAGGCCTTGCCCCTCTTATAATAGATGTGGATGGATTTTGCGTTAACAATGTTTACGAGTACTGTTATCCGGATTTTGCCGAAAATAACACCATGTTTCTCAATATAGGCGCATCCATGACAACTCTGTCAATATCCGAACACGGCACTGTGCGTGTTGTCAGGGATATACCTTTCAGCGGAAATGCCCTTACCAATCTTGTTATGAACACTTTTGCAAGCGATTTTTCTCAGGCTGAGGCGCTGAAAAGGCAATATGGAATAGTGCCGTCCGCGGAAATGGAAGCGATGTCCGACGCGGAAACGGCTGAGCAGGTGACATCGGCTCTCATTCAGGGCGTTGACGAGCAGCTGCATGTGGAAATGCAAAGGTCAATAGATTATTTCAACACAATATCAAGCTCTTCGGAGGAAATCAGCAGGATAATTCTTTCCGGCGGCGGCGCGCTGCTTAAAAATCTGGATAAATATCTTCACAAACAGATGGATATACCGGTGGAAGTGTTTAATCCACTTGATTTTATAGAGCATGCCGACGATCCCGAACTGCTTAAAAACGCTCCCGCTTATGCTGTAGCCATAGGGCTGGCATTAAGAAAAGCCGGAGATTCTTCGGCGATCCGGGCGGTATAATGATAAAAATAAACCTGCTGCCGCAGGAGATAGAAAAAAAAGCCATTGCGCAGCGCAGGATGCTGCTTGCCGTTTCCGCTGGCGTCTTGGTCGTAGTTGTTTTTATAGGAATTTATCTTCTCAGGGTGGCGAAAATAACGGCTCTCAAGTCGGAGCTTAAAGCCTCGCAGGCCGAATTGAGAAAATACGACGCTGATTTGGCTAAAGTGCAAAAGATAGAAGCCGAAAAAAAGCGCCTTGAAAATCAGCTTAGTATCATAATCAGCCTTATTGAATCAAGGCTTGATTATCCTGTAATGATGGAAGTTATCACGCGAAGTGATTTTTTGCCGTCTAACGCTAAAATTAATTCTTTTTCCGGGACTGCTGATGCCGCCGGCATAAAATTTGCTTTTACGCTGGAAGCTGCCGATAATTATTCTGTGGCGGATATGCTTACCAACCTTGAAAAATCTCCGAATTTTACAGATATAAAAGTGAGCGGCTTTTCATCCGGAGGCGCGGGGGCGGGAGTGGCTACGGCTCCACGGAATATGTCTGTCAATTGTCTGTATATACCCATAAGGAGTAAAAAATAGATGGCTGAAGCTCAATCCATACCGAAGGAGCAGAAAATTGTTTTAGCTGTGCTGGCTGTTGCCGGCCTTTTTATGTTTTATAAAAAAGCCTATATGCCTCAGGGAAAGCAGATAAAAGAAATCACCAAACAAATAGAGGAAACAAACAAAAAAATAACTGAAATAAAAATCAAAGTCGCCAGAATGGCGCAGCTTGAGGCCGAATACGAGCTTCTGAAAACCAAAGTCGCGGAGGCGGAGAAACAGCTCCCTAAATCCGAGGAATTGCCGGAACTTATAAGAAGTATAACGAAAATAGGCTCCAAGCACGGAATAGAGATAGACAACTGGCGCATAAGCTCAGTGCTTCCAAGGCAGTATTATAAGGAACACACATACAGTTTTGCTGTGACGTCGAGCTACCATAAAGCCGCGCAGTTTTTTGTTGATATATGTCAGATGGAAAGAATAATGACGGTAAAAGATGTAAGGATCACTCCTGCTTCGGCTGCCGCTGGAAATGACATGGGGGTTAGTTTTACCCTTGTGGTTTATACGTATAAGGAATGAGTTTATTATGGTAAAAATATCAGAATTTTCAGGTTCGCGCGCAGCTGTTGTTTTTATTTTCTGTCTCGTGTGCGTTGCCTGCGGCGGGAAGAAAAAGAAAGAGTCCTCCAATGTCCCGAAGATTTCCGCAAAACAAGTTCAAAAGGTTGAAGAACCTGAGATTCTAAAACCGGAAAAATATGTTTATATTGGATACAAAAACAGGAATCCGTTTTTTATGACGGGTTCAGGCGGCACCAGGCAGGCCAGCGATGCCGAATCCGTATCCGCGGAAGCCACCGGTTTCAGGCTGAGCGGTATAATGACTGATTCCTCGGGGGTCAGGTATGCTTTGATGTCCGATGCATCCGGCGGAAGTTATATATTAAAAAATGGCTGGCTCTATGATGTTGAAGGCAAAAGAGTCCCCTCTGTAACAGGCACTGTGTTTGAAGACAGAATTATAATAATATCAGGCACCACGATGAAAGAGCTTAAATTGCCGGAAGACGACATGCCTGCGAAACTGGAATAATTAGAATTATACGAATACCCTTGACAAACCCCCAAAATAGTATTAACATATACTGAAAGTGGTTTGGAGCGGAGGAGAAATCCGAGGGGGTAAGTATGCCGGTAAAAAAATATTTAAGCGCGGGAGAGGTGGCGGTTTCGCTGGGAATATCAAAGCAGACCTTGATTAAGTATGAACAGAAGACGATATTTCCCAAACCGCGAAGAAACAATCTCAACGGCTGGCGGGAATATACGGTTGAAGAGCTCGCTAAGCTGAAAAAAATAATGGGGAGGCCGTAATGCTAAACACTATAAGAAACCGGATTTTCAGAAACAGCGTGAAAAGAGCAGGCGCGGCTTTGTCTGTGCTTATTTTAGCAGGAGTTTTTGTTTGCGCTCAGGAATTTGAGAAAATCAAAAATGTGAATGCAAAGGCGGATTCTCCCGACAAGTTGACCGTTACGGTTGATATGACCGGCCCGGCGAATTATTATCTTTTCAAAATATCCAATCCGCCGCGGCTTGTAATTGAATTTACAAGTACGCTTATTGAGTCGGCACAAAAAGAAATTGATGTCGAGGATTGTTTTATTAAAAAAATCAGAATAGGGCAATATAAGGATGCCCCTATCAAGATAGCGCGTATAGTTTTTGATATTCCAACGGATGAAGTTTATTATGACGCCCTGTCTGCCGGAGATCAAGTTATTGTTTCCGTTTCGTCTAACGCCGCGAAAGCCGTTGTGGCTATGCCGGATATGATACAGAAGAACAAGAAAGCTCCGGTGAAAAAAGCTCATGACATAGAAAGAAATGTGGCAACCGCCCGGCATAAAGACGAAGTGAAGAAAATAAGAGAGAGCGGAGAAACTGTTTCTCCCACCGAAGACGCCACTGCCGCCAATCTCGTCGATGAGAACACGGAAGCGATGAGCACTCACGGCGGCGTTCTTCAGATAAGCAAAAAAATAATATCGGTGAATTTTTATCAGACGGATATAAGGACCATAATGAGAGCGGTTTCAGAGCAGACCGGAATTAACATAATATACGGCCCGGATGTTCAGGCTAATGTGACGCTCAAACTGAAAGATGTCACTTTTGACGACGCGCTGAGAATAATGCTTAAAATGTCAGGGCTTGTCGTTGAAAAGGAGGCGGATAACATAATAAGAATTATTACGCCCCAGGCTCTGAAAGATGAACGATCACGCTCGGTTCAGTTTACAAGGGTTCTGCCGCTCAGATATACAAGAGCGGAAGATATAAAAACGCAGTTGACATCTATTAAAGTTGAAGGTATTTCAGCCACAATAGGAGACGACCCTCTCACCAACAGCATTGTGCTGACAACGACTCCCGAAGGGATAGCGAAATACCAGGAACTTATAAGCATTTTTGATGTGAAGCCCAGACAGGTGCTGATAGAGGCTACCATTATGGAAGTGAATTATTCCGATGGCCTTGATTTGGGGATAGCGTGGCGGACAGACGGTTTTAATGTTTACAACAAAGATGCTAATAATTCATTGCAGGGTTCTGTGCAGAACAGTCCCGCGGCAGGCGCAGGCGGAGGAGTAGTTCCTGCGCTTAATACGGCATCGGCGGGCCTTTCACTTGCCGTCGGCGGACTGATAAATTCAAATCAGTTCAGCGCGTTAATAGAGGCGCTTCAGCGGAAGGGAAAAGCTAAGACTCTGTCTAAGCCAAAGATTGTGACTATGAATAATGAAAAAGCATCCATTATGTCAGGCGATCAGGTGCCTTACACTCAGACGACAGTTAACACTTCCGGATCCACGCAGTCAACTATGTTTACTAATGTCGGAATTCAGCTTGATGTGACTCCCACTATACATTCTGACGAGTATGTTACTCTTGAGGTGACTCCGAAAGTGAGCTCTTATCAGATGTCTACTGCCGGCCCAATCATCACAACAAGGGAAACTAAGACAAAGGTTTTGATAAAAAGCAACGAAACGGTTGTTATAGGCGGCCTTATAAGCGAAAAAGACCTTGAGGCTGTGGAACAGATGCCTATTTTAGGGGATCTTCCCATCATAGGCTATCTGTTTAAAAGGCATCAGTCTTCCAAGGACAGAGTGGAGCTTCTTGTTTTTTTGAAACCCGTGATTCTTGACTGAATGGCGGAGCGTCGGCTGAGGGGAAACGCCTGATGAACGCTGCCCAGATACAGGAGGCCAAGGTTTTACGCGAAGCCGGCATGTTTGTAGAGGCGGCTGAATTTTATCTCAAAATACTCAAGCAGAACCCTGCGGATAAATTAGCGAAACTCGGCTACGTCAAATCTCTCATTAAGCAGGGGCATAAAGAAAATATTAAACCGCTGCTTTTCAGGGCCGAAAAAAAACTTTTTGAACTTATAGAGGACGACTGCGATTTTGAGCAGGCTCATGACGATCTTATTTTTCTCAGCCATTACCTCAATCACATGGACAGTTTGTCAAAATTTTATCATGAAAAAATGATGCAGTATCCGGCGCGGGATATATATGCCAAATGCATTAAAAAAATATCCGCCACCGCGATGCTGACCATACCGGATCCGGAAAAATTAAAAAAGAAAAAGAAAATACCGTGGCTGCTGCGTATTATTTTCCATATTTTTATTCTGTCGCTTTGCGGAATGCTTGTGATAAGCCTTACAATGATTAAGTTCAGAAAACTTTTTGTCCCCTGTGCCGTTATGCTGATATTTTTTATAGGAACGGGCGTTTACAGTTATATAAAGAATTTACGTTCAGATCAGTGGTAATATTGCTTTTGCTTACGGCGGCGGCGCCGGCGTTTTTTTTTATTTACGACTTATGGGCAATCACGGCCGCGATTTTTATTTCTTTGCCGTTCGCGTTTAGAAAACACAGATTTCCGCCCGCGTTTATGTGGATTTTGGTTTTTATTCTATCGGGCATTTTTGTTTCCGCGCGCTCTTTTGCGTCTTTTGACAGTTTCACTTTTATTCTGCAAAGCGTTCTTTACGCGGCTTTTTTTCTCGCGGGGCAAGAGCTTGCTTCGCGGCGGAAGCGGCCAATAGTAACCGTCCCCATTGAAGCGCTGATTCCGCTGGCGGCTTTAGCTATTATACCGTTTCTTTTCTCGGGAAAAGCGAATGTCAATCCGAATATAGTTTCATCTTACGCGGGGCTTCTTTTTGCGCTGCTCATAGTTTCTCCCGCCGAAAAAATACTGAAATATATTCTCGGCGCCGCTGCGCTTGCGGTGATTTTAGTCAACGGCTCGTGGACGGTTCTTTTTGTGCTGGGCGCGGCGGGGATACTTGCGGGGAAAAAGAAATACCTTCCGCTTATTCCGCTGCTTGCTGTTTTCGCGCTTGCGCTGAATCCGAGGTCCGGAATGGAAAGATTTTTATGGTGGGGAGAATCTTTTAAAATCTTTGCGGCAAATCCATTGGGAATAGGTTTTTTCGCTTCAAAATATTATCTTGCCGCTCCTCTGGGCGCGGCGCCGAACACGCTTTTTGTGCACAGTTTTTTTCTTCAGCTTCTCTGCGAAGGCGGGATTTTATGTCTTATCCCGTTAGGGTTTGCCGTGAATATTTTTTTCAAAAATAAAAGAGGCGGACGATATGATTTCGCGCTTTACGCGGTTCTTTTATTGGGCGTTATGGACTTGTCCTATCATATTACGGCGCATGGAATGCTGGGCGCTTTGATTATAGGCATTACGCTTCGCCCGGAGGACGCAACGCATAAGTGCGGAAAAATATATTCCGTTGTTTTTAAAACGTTGTTTATTTCCGCGGCTTTTCTTTCCGTTATCATGTTCTCAAATTCACGCGCGCTTGCCAGGGGCGCCGCGTTTCTTTTCGCGGGGGATGCGAGGCAGGCGGAGAAAGTGTTTGATAAAGCGTTTAATTATCCGGCCTATCCCGCTTTGCTCTCGGCGAAAGCCGCCGCTTACAGCATTATTGCAGAAAAAGAGGGTTTATCAGATTTCAGGAAGAGAAGTTTTGAGTTTCAGGAAAAAGCTCTTCCAGCGAAGAATTTAAAAATACCGGCGTATAGGGATTTTGTCACCGCGCGGCTCACCGGAAATTTGGGGCTTCTGAGAAATTCCTGTATGGAAATACTTTTTCTCAACGGCATAAGGCCTCACTCATAGAGTCCCGCCGAGGTTGCCCAAAGGTGTTTTTTTTGTTAGGCTGAGCAATGAAATTTAAGATCACGCCGCGCCTATTTTTCAGTAAAGTTTTCATATTAATTTTGTTTGCGATAATGGCCGTAACAAGTAATATTTACAAGGAAGGCGGCGTTGCGAATCTTGTTTTTGAAATCATGGGCTATAGCTTGCTTTTCATGTCTGCTCTCGGGCGTATGTGGGCCTCGGCCTATATCGCGGGAAAAAAGGGCAAAGAATTTGTCGCGACCGGGCCATATTCCATCACGCGCAACCCTCTCTACTTTTTTAGTTTTCTCGGATATATAGGCGTGGGGATGGCATTTGAATCGCTCTCTCTCACCGTTGGTATGGCGGCGCTGTTTTTTTTCACGCATTGGAACACTATCCTTAGCGAGGAAAAAGGAAATCATCAGAGATTCGGTTCCGTTTATGAAGCATATGCGGGTCAGGTGCCGAGATTTATTCCAGACCCCCGCCAGTTTAAAGACATTGAAGAAAGTAACTTTTATCCTAAATCTTTTTTTCGCGCCTTTATCGGTTCAAGTTTAATTGTGCTTGTTTTTCCATTGGCTCATTTGATTGAATGGGGCCATATACATTCTATCATTCCCGTTTTATTCCTCATCCCTTAAAAAGAACAAATACCCCGTCAGACCTTCGGTCTGACGGGGTATTTTCAAAAGACGAGACAGTTGCTATTTTTTCAGCTTAAGATAAACGATCGGGCTGGCTATAAAGACGGAGGAATAAGTGCCCACAACTATACCTATGAGAAGAGATTGCGCGAAATTGTGAATTATTTCTCCGCCGAACACGAGCAGGCACACAACCACCATAACAGTTGTAAGAGATGTTATGAGCGTGCGTGAAAGCGTTTGTGTTATTGAGCTGTTGAAAATGGCGGAAGTTTCCTGCCGCTGGGCTTTTCTGAGATTTTCTCTTATCCTGTCATAAATAACAATGGTATCGTTTACGGAGTAACCGGCAATAAAAAGCAGTGATGTTACGACAATCAAATCCACGCTTGTTCCGAAGGCGACGAGTATCCCGAAAGTTATAAGAACATCGTGTATGATGGCCGCGACCGCCGCAATCCCCCACATACTGCCCTTAAACCGGAGAGCGACATAAAGAATTATTCCTAAAAGAGCTCCTCCGAAGGCATAAGCCGCGGCGTTTTTAAGAAAGTCTCCGACGACCGGTCCGACCATTTCAAAACGTTCTATCTCAGCTTTGTTGTCGGGATATGCTTCTTTGAGTTTTTCGACTATAGCGGCGCTTAAATTTTCCATTTCATCCGACTGGGAAAATTTGAGAATAAATGTTTTTGCTCCGGGATATTCCTGTATTACGGGTTTGTATTCGGAAAATATTTTACGCAGCGCCGAAATATCCGCGGGTTTTTCAAATTTCAACTGCGCGACGGTGCCGCCGGTAAAATCTATTCCCCATTTGATACCGCTTATCAAACTTATGGCGGCGAAAATCATAAGCAGCGCGGATACCGCGAAAGCGCTGTTGCGCATTCCGATGAAGTTAATATCTTTTTTCAAACTCATATGGATACCTTTTCAATAGTTTTTCCGAACAGTATGGCGTCCCACAGCGTGTGCGTGACAAATATCGCCGTGAACATGCTGGCCATAATTCCAAGGCTGAGCGTTACAGCGAAGCCTTTTATGGGCCCTGAGCCGAACTGGAACAGAAAGGCCGCCGCTATAAGCGTGGTTATGTTGGCGTCAAGAATGGTACTGAAAGCTTTTTCATAGCCTGAATCAATCGCGACAAGGGGCGTTTTCCCGTCGGCGATTTCCTCCCGTATTCTTGAGAATATAAGGACATTAGCATCAACGGCCATACCTATCGTGAGCACAAGCCCGGCTATTCCCGGAAGCGTAAGAGTCGCTCCCGCCAGCACCATTACGGCGGCAATTATCAGGAAATTCATGAGGAGAGCTATATCTGCGAGCATTCCGGCTTTTTTATAATAAATCAGCATAAAAATGCACACCGCGAAAAAACCTATTACCGCCGCCAGCGTGCCTTTTTTTATGGAATCGCTGCCGAGGGAAGGCCCTATTGTTCTGTTTTCTATTATCTTTACAGGCGCCGGAAGAGCGCCGGCCCTAAGGACAATGGCCAGATATTTTGCTTCTTCCATGGAGAACATGCCTTCTATTATGGCTTTGCCGTCGGGGATGCGGCTTCTTATCACCGGCGCCGACTGCACGACATTATCAAGAACGATGGCGAGCTGCCTGTTAATATTTGCTCCGGTAATGGCGGCGAAATCAGCCGCGCCTTCTTTAGTGAATTCAAGTGAAAGATAGGGAAGATTATATGCGCCGCCTATTTCAACGCGCGCGTTTTTGAGAGCCGCTCCTGTTAACGCGGCGCTGCTTTGTACGATTATAGAGCCTCCCGATTTTCTTTCAAGAGATACTGAGCCTTCGGGTACGGTTTCCGCGCCCGCGGCTTTTTCATCCACAATCCTGAATTCAAGAAGCGCCGTTCTGCCGACGATGTCAATGGCTTTCTGCGGGTCTTTTATTCCGGGCAGCTGCACGACAATCCATTTTTCTCCCTGTCTGACTATGAGAGGTTCCGACACACCGAACTGGTCAATACGGTTGCGTATAATTTCAAGAGCTCTGTCAACAATATCTTTTCTGTCTTCTGCCGGCACTTTGTCTGTTTCAACTTCCAGAAGGAGCCGCACGCCCCCCTGAAGGTCAAGGCCGAGCCGCAGTATTTTCTGGCCCGACGCTTCATAAAAATCCATTTTTTTGGAATATGTCTGAAAAGACGGGATAAGGTAATAAACAGCAGCGCCGATGACGCAGAGAATAAAAATTATTTTATACTGTAAGTTGCGGGGCATATTTAAGAAAGAAAAAGCGTCATTTTTTTATTTGTATCACGGGGGCCATGCCGCTGACGGAATTTTTTGTAAATCTTATAAGGCAGTTTCCGCCGGCATTAATGACAATTTCATTTCCTTCTATGCTTTCAATGATTCCTATCATGCCGCCTGAGGTGACCACCTTATTTCCTTTTTTGAGTCCGACCAGCATTTTCTGATGTTCTTTCGCCTGCTTCTGCTGCGGCCTTATAAGTAGAAAATAAAAGATGATAAATATGAAAACGAGAGGCATGAAATCCTGAATTCCGGGTTTCCCCGCCGCAGGTCCAGCCGCATATAACAAAGTTTCAAAAAACATTAATTTTCCCCCTTCCAATTATTCATAAATTTTTTCTTCTCTTCCGGGAAAGTTCCGTTTTTTATGGAGTCCCGTATAAGCTGCGTCAAGTCTATCATAAAAGATATGTTGTGTAAAGAAGTCAGCGTCTGAGCGAGCATTTCGCGCACGTTAAAAAGATGGTGTATGTAGCCGCGCGAGTATTTCAAGCACGCCGGACATCCGCACGAGGAGTCTATGGGCAGCTTGTCGTTTTTAAATTTAGCGTTGCGCAGATTTATCTTTCCCGAAAATGTGAAGGCCTGCGCGTTTCTTCCGTTTCTCGTCGGCAAAACGCAGTCAAACATGTCCGCTCCCATTTCCACTGTGTCCCATATTTCAGGAGCCGGACCCATTCCCATGACGTATCGGGGCTTATCCGCAGGCAACATATCAAGATTTTCCGCGAGGCGTTCCTGTCTAAGAAGAAGAGGTTCTCCGACACCGAGGCCGCCGACCGCAAAACCATCGAAAGGATGCTCCATAAGTTTTTCCGTGCACTCCCTCCTGAGGTCTGGGAAGGTGCCGCCCTGCGTGATGGCGAAAAGTTTCTGTCCCGTTTCATAGCGTTTTGCCGCGCTCAAACCTTTTTCCGCCCACGCACATGTCGTATTCACAGCGCTGGCGATATCCGCGCGGGGGGAAGGGTATTTCATACATCTGTCGAGAGACATTATAATATCGCTTCCTATTTCAAACTGAAAAGACACCGCTTCTTCGGGGGTTAAAAAATGTTTGCTTCCGTCAAATTTTGAGCGGAATTCCACGCCGTTTTCTCTTATTTTAAAAAGCGCCGAAAGGGAAAAAATCTGAAAGCCGCCCGAATCGGTGAGGATGGAATTGTTCCAGTTCATAAAGCGGTGGAGCCCGCCGAAATTTTTCAGAATTTCAAGTCCCGGCTTCAGATAAAGATAATACGCGTTGGAAAGAATAACGGGGCAGTTAAGCATATCGTGAGGAACGCCTTTTATGCTTGCCTGCGTCCCCACGGGCATAAAGACCGGCGTGTCCACGACGCCGTGCGGCGTGGTCAGTCTGCCGAGCCTCGCTTTTCCGCATCTCGCTGTTACTTCAAAATCTTTCATGACGCTCAGTATATCACGGTATCCAAAAAAATGAAAGGAAAAAATATTAAAGAGTGCGAACGGAATAGCTGAAACAGCGACTGTCTTTCTGTTAGCATTTCAAAATCAGGATTATACTTGCGGGTTTCAACCAGGACAGAATATGGTATATTTTAATTAGAGATGTTATAATGAAAGCAGAAATGTCCCATATTATAGGACAAGTGTCCCATGGCATGGGACGGAGGTGGAAGATGTTAATACCGACTGAGAGAAGTAAAATATTAAAAGTATTCTTAAGGGAACCTTTTAAAGAAGTGCACCTTAGGGATTTAGCAAGGTTATCAGGTGTTTCGCTCAATAATGTAGATAATTCAATGCGGTTATTTGTGAAAGAGGGGATGTTCAAAAGGAGAAAAGTTTCAAATATGGTTTTTTACAAACCGGATATGGAAAACGAAATTATTGTGAAAATATTTGAATACTTAGAACTTGAGAGCAAAAGAGAGTTTTATGATAAGAATAAAAAAATAGCCAGATTACTGCAGAAATATACGCGGGATATAATTGATTTGTCGGGGAAAAAAATCCAGATGGTAGTTCTTTTTGGTTCAGTAGCGCGGGGAGATTGGGCAAAAGACAGCGACATAGATATACTGGCAGTCGTTTCCAATAAGGAAAAAGAAATTACAGCATATTTGAACAAAGCAAAGATAAACGTAAGTCCTTTATTGGAAATCAGGCCTATAAGTACCACGATAGAAAAATTTATTGAAGGGTTTAGGAAAAAAACTGAATTTTATGATGAATTATGGAAAAACAGGGTGGTTTTATACAATGAATTTTTATTTTGGCAGATAGTCCGGGAAGGAGGCGTAATAAATGTCTGAAGATATTGAGAAAACTTTGCACAAATGTTTCCACCCAAAGACTGGAAAACCCAATTTAAGAAAAGTGTGTTTAACGACAATTATTTTTAGGGTTCAGCGACAATTATATTTCCCGTTATTTTCTATCATCAAAGAACCTCTTTATTAAAGCATTTAGAGCTCATTTTGTTAAATTAAATCAAGCTCTGTTTTACTGCAGGAAGCGTA
>VMTI01000282.1 GCA_013791675.1 bacterium
CTATCACACCTCCCGAATGCCGAACGCTTGTTTTCATCCAAAACTCAACACTGAAATCTTTGTAACCCGAGCACACATCTTCCATTCCCGGTACTTTTACCACATCATTGCTGCCGTCAAAACTCAAAGCGCTTCCGCTTTTACCTTCCGTCCAGCCTGCTCCGTATATCGTCCCGTTATTACCTTTTCCGCTTGTATCATTCAGGACATTCCCCGCCCCCTCGTCAAAATTCCAATATGCCGCGCAGGCGGGGTCATCCGACGGAGATATCCCACCGGCCCCTCCCGCCAGCGAGAATGTTCCCGCATAAACCGTCCACGAACCCCCGTCTATACAATAACTCGTCGAGCTCACGCCCAATCCCTCGCCGTCTCCCTCAACCGCGAGGTCATCTACCGCCGTCAGCGTATATGTCGTCCGGCCTGTAACAAAAGTATTAGAACCGTCCCCATACTTCGGCTCGCCCGAAACAAGCTCCGTCCTCGGGGGCTGTATGTCCCACAGCGCCTCAAAACTTCCGCTTTCATTTGTCACCTTATGTCCCGCCCAGTCAATCGCTTCCACCGTCAATTTATAACGTCCGCACGTCGGTAAATCTAAGGGCTCTATTGAATCTCCGCTTTTTACATAAATCTTCTCGCCGATTTTACCTGAATCATCCGCGTCAACAACTGTCAGATACGCCGCTTCATTATACGGCCCCGCGTCCGAAACATTGAAAACAATATTCACTTTATCCTTCGTCGCAATATAACTCCCCCCTCCAACGGGCGAAACGATTTCAATTTCCGGCGGACTGTCGTCAAGCGTGACTGTAATTGATTTCTGCTCTTCTTTATTCCCCACATTATCCTCGGCATAATACGAAAGAGCATATTCCCCGTCGCTTAAATTTGACTGCTCGCTCCGGTATAAACTGAAATAATCAAACTTCGCCGCCGTTCTCGCTCCCGACGCGATATCCTCTATACCGTTACACGCTCCGATGCCGGCTTCCGCCGTCATTCCGCTCCCGTCAAATTCCTTAATCTTGAACCAGCTCAGAGCATTGGTGGAATAATATAACCGGTAGTTTGTTTCTTCTCTTCTGATTCTCAGATAAAGAGCTTTTTCATAAAATTCATCAATGCTTATGCTTTCGCTGTATTGGCCGTTCTTCTCCATTGCCGCCATTACATAATTTTTATTGTCAATCTCCGTCTTTACCAGCTTGATATAATTGTCGGCATTCTGATAAATATAAATCCCCGCTTCCTGCCCTTCATATTCCGGGTTAAATTCCAGCTTCGTCTCAACCACCCTGCCGCCGTAAACCGGCATATTCCTGAGAAGTATGTTTTCCTGATTATTATTCCGCAGGCTCCCGTCCGCCGTGTAAATAATAAGATTTTCTCTTTCTTCCGTCAGCGCCCGGTTTTCGGCATTACCTCTTTCCCATCGCCAATCCTGATTAAGTTCCGGCGCATTAAATTCATCGCGGAATATTTCCTGCTGTATTTCGCCGAGCAAGAATGACCCCGGATATGTCTTCTTCTGTTCCAAACCTATTCCATACATCGCGCCTTTAACGCCGCTTAACCTGTCATTAGTTTCAATCAGCATCGGCGTTTCCGGAGTCAGCATCAGAGCGCCGTCCGATGTAATGCGCGGTTCTCCTATGTGAAGTTCGCTCACCGCCGGCGTCGTATCCAGAATAACCGTAACAAGCGACTCCTCCGCCTGATTCCCTAAATTATCCTGTCCCCTGTACCGCAGAAGATATTCATTCTCACTTGACGGCGAAAACTTATCCTCATACTCCATCCATTCCCCGTCACCCAGTTTGTATTCCGTCAACGCGACGCCCGACGCGCTGTCCGTGGACTTTATCAGAATCCTTGTCTGCGGTGATATATAAACATTATAATCCGCATATTGAATTTGCGCTGAAATAAAAGCGGGAAAACAAACCGCAGACAAATAAAAGAAAAAAGACGCGGTTAACCCTCTTCTGCTATTCCCAAGGCTCGCTTGCTTAATAAAGGACATTTTAATCAACTGCCACCCCATAGCCCCTCTTTTCCCAAACCATTATGCCGCCTAATAATGTAGAAACATTCTCAAAACCGGCGCGGTTCAAAATATCCGCCGCTTTCTGTGACTCGCTCCCTGTTCGGTCATAAACAATTATTTCTCTACCCTTTTCAATTTCTTTTATTCTTTCGGCAATGTTTGCGAATGCCATATTTACCGCGCCTTTTATATGTCCCGCGACAAATTCATCGCGGTTTCTCACATCTACAATCATAATGTTTTTTAATTTCATTTTTTTTATTAACTCGTCGGGCGATATGCCTTTTACTAAAACCCTAAACGGCTGTTTTTTTATCTCCACCACCGGATAAGATTTCTTTTTCCAGCCTCTCAGCCCCCCCGGCATAACAGACACATTCTTATAACCTCTTTCTGCGAGTCTCTGCGCCGCGTCTTTTGAGGTCGGGCAACCCGGTGATTCACAATATAAAACAATATCCATATCCTTACTGATTTTCTTATAATTTATTTCAGGCAGCGGGATTGACACCGCCCCTCTAATATGGCATTTTTCAAAATCCGGCAACCGCCTCACGTCAATCAATATAAAATTTTCTCCTTTTATCTGCCTTTCCCTGACTTCCTTACAGCTTATTTTTTCTATTTTAGCAGGCATAATATTTCCCGAATCAGGCGAAATTGTTTTCCCCGTATTTATAGACGCGCAGCCGGAAACTAAAAATAATATCATTCCCATGGACAAAAAACATTCTTTCATTTCTTCTCCAAATAAACAGCCCCTTCAAATTCAACAAAAATTGACGGCGGAACATTATCGGCATAAATCCGCAGTTCTTTCGCGTCCTCAAGATTACCAACGATATCTTTACTTCTGTAATAAATTATATTTTCCCCTGCCGTTAAAACAACAAAAGGCGCCGTATATTCCACCCACGGATTATCCCCTATCCTGTATTCCGTTAATTCAACCCCGCTAATATCGTCCGAAGCCGTTAAACTTATGCTTGATTTTGAAGTTATATAAACGGGTTCCTCTCCATATTTCGGCTCACCTATAAAAATAGCCGTGACCGGAGCAATGTTATCCATCTGAGTGACATCATAATGTAAGGTATAGCTTTTTTCCGAAGACATAATATCCACCAGATAAAAAAAGCTCTTTTTTACCCAGTAATTGCGGGAGTTTATTATTTTTCCATCGGAGCGCGACACTTCCGATATTTCTATATCGCTGTCACACGGATCCGGAATTTTTATATAACCCCATAACTCATTGACAGCGCCGGTTATGTCTATTTTAACCGCATTATTCTGCGGCGTGGGCGGAGGCCCCGCGCTCGCTTCAACCGCTACTACCGTAAATGAAGCTCCTTCTGATTCATAAATGGAATCCGGCGTACCGTCTTTATCCGCGTCACTGAAAAAATCAATAACATTATCTCTGCCGGGCGTATCCACAAGAACATCCTTTATCAGGTAATGTGTATAAACCGCTTCAATTAAAGAAGTCTGAGCGCCGCCCAATTCCTGACTGTGGCTGAAAGAAGCCGTGAACTCATTAAATTCCCCTTTAAGACTGGAAAGCATATTCCAATACGCCATAACACTCCCATACGGGCCCGCTATATCTCCGAAATTAATCTGCAGCGTATCAGGAGCAGATTCGCCCTGCAGCCAGGAACCTGTAATTTCGTAATCCGCCCGCAGGCCCTTCTCATTATTGATTATCTTCACTTGCGATGAATCAATCTTAAAATCACGGGCTACCCCATAGCCGGTATTCTTAGCTCTTACCGCCAGCATAAACGGGACAGATTCTTCCACCACACCTTCGGTAAGCGGGTCATCGCCCGTCACTTCGTTCGGCAAAAAATAATCCAGAATTATGCTCGGCTCAGGTTTTACAGTTATCCAATCCTCCCAGGTTTCCAATTTATACTGTTTGTCTGAAACACCGTAAAATATATCGGCCTTAACCGAATATCTTTTCCCTGTCGCGATTTCTCCTCCGGCGCCCTTGCCGGGTATAATTAACCAGTTTATTACGCCTGTCTTCAGCGGGCTTATAATTCCAGTGCCGTCAACGCTGTTTATATCCCGCATCCCGTTGACCTTGATAAAAAATACCTCATTCGCCGCCACGCCGTTTTCGTCATTCACTTTCACATCAAATCTTATATTCTCCAGCGGCATATTGTCCAGATTATTACTAAGTTTCAGTTCGGCATCAAAAGCCAGCCGTTCAAAAGTTATTTCCTGAATAATTTGAAGTCGCACCTCCGCGCAAACCGTAGCGTCTGACGCATAAAGAGACATTGCTCCCGCGAACAGCGACAGCAAAATAAATATGACTTTATTTTTCATCTTCATCATTCACAAAACCCTCTATATTTTTCAATCTTATTCATATCAGGAGGCCATTATGTTTATTTCCAGTATTACCCGCATTCTTTCTAAAATTATTTTTGTTTTTCTTTCCGCGCGAAAACAAGCGGCGCGGAAATTTCTTATTCAAAGAAATACCGTTTGTC
This sequence comes from bacterium, assembly GCA_013791675.1. GTDB lineage: Bacteria > CG03 > CG03 > CG03 > CG03 > CG03. The sequence continues at coordinate 4,567 of VMTI01000282.1, forward strand.
CCGATTGTTTGTTCTGCCCTTATAAAATTGAAAATGAAATTTTGAAATCCGCCAACGCTTTTATGCGGGAACAAATTAAACAGCAAAAACACATACGCTGGACGAAAACTGCTCAACTCGGAATTATGCGGCTTGTCCATAAATTCGGTATCCCCCATACAAAAATCCCCGTTTATTTCCCTGTTGCACGAAGTACTTTTATCAGATGGCTGACAAAACTCAAAAACGGCAGCTTTTTTTATTCTATTAACTCCAGCCGTAAAATTCATCCCCAAAAAACACCTCGCGCAATCACCATCAAAAAAATCCTCCGTAAAAAACTTCATCTACAGCCGCCCCGAATTATTACTTCTCATCCCCATCAGGTATGGCAGATGGACATCACCACCGTTAAAATTTTCTGGTTTATTTCCGCTTACATTTTTGTCGCGATTGACGATTACTCCCGCGCCGTTATAACATTCTCCGTTTCCCTGAAACCCTCCGCGGATTGGATTGAGAACATTCTCCTTAAAGCTTTCACAACCCGCGGAAAGCCCGAAGCTGTCAGAACTGACAACGGCGGACAATTTATTTCTCAGCAGTTTAAAAGTTTTTTGAAAAATATGAATATCAGTCATCTACGCTGTCCCCCGCGCTATCCTCTCCTCAATGGAAAAGTAGAGAGGTTCTTCCTTTCTCTTAAAACCGAACTTCTCAATAGAATTTCTATTAACAGCTTCCGGCAACTCAAACAACTGGTCGCGGAATATATAGCTTATTACAATTTCTACCGCCCACATCAGGGAATCAATATGCAAATCCCAATGACCCGCCTGAACAATCTCGTAGCCGCAGGGCTTATCCCTGCCTGTAATGATGGTCCGCAAAACTTCATCCCCATAAAAATTACCCGTCTCACTTTTGCCGGTATTTTGAATGCCTATGTAATTAGCAACTAATATATTTTCCTGTTTTGTAGTCGCAGGCTTTATACTGGTAGCCGCAGGCTTTAGCCTGCGAAAGAATGATAAAACATGATAACGCAAGTTATCCGCCTGACGCTTGGCCGACATGCTATGTTGTTCGGCCCGTTGTATTGCGCAATTTGATAATATTTTATTTATATTCGCCATTTTGGCCCCATTTTCATCCCCAAACCACTGTCGCAACATAAGGTGTATAGGACAAAGCGTATGAGCGCCTTCCGCGGCGGAAAGGGAAAATGTTTTTTCAGGAACAAATGCCTGCCATAAAGCGTCTGTAAAATCAGGATTTTCAGCGACGATAAATTCATCCGCCCCTATACAATAAAGAAGCAGAGTTATGTCCTGCTGATTTGTAAAATATCCTTCTTTAACCGCGAAATTGGCGTAAAGAAGATGGGATTTGTCCGACCACGGCTCATAATCAACATAGTCACTCACCGAATCCCCCGAACCTGGTCCCACTCCGGAAGGCCCGTCTGCGGTGCCCCACCAATTGTACCGAGCGTTCACTATCTTATCCGATGTGACATTTTTCACTCCCTCGGTATTTTCCGCGATGTTGTTAAAATTGATTTCGGATGTTGTGTTACTGCAATAAATTCCGACTCCGTTATTTTTGATATCATTGTTTTTGACTTCGCCGCTGCTTCCCTGCGAAATTATACCACCCGCGATATTTTCAATTATTGTATTCCCTCTTATCTTCACTCCCGTTATCGTCGCAATTATTCCCCACACCGCATTATTCCTTATCTCGTTTCCTTTTATCTCACCCGACCCATACTCCGCCGCTATTCCGTGAACCGCCCTCTCTATTCTGTTTCCCAATATCTCCACTACCGATGCGTATTCCCGTATCCCGTAATTCTTGCTGTCCGTTATTTCGCAATTTTCTATCCTTACTCCTTCTCCCCCCACTCTGTCTATCGCCACTTCTCCCCAACTCGTATCACTCCCGCCGTACCTCACCTCGCAATTCTCCAGCACACTCCCCGCCGCTCCTCCTCCGTAAAAATATATCTTGTCCCAGTCCCCCGCCGCCGGAACGCTCGCGCTTCCGTCTCCGTTGCTGTCTCCTCCGGCGCTGTCATCCTTCCAGCTCGTAAATATTATCTTCTCTTCTTCCGTACCCACTGCCGTTAATTTCCCGTTTATATTTAACTGCATTCCGGCGCCAAACTTTATCACCGCGCCCGGCTCTATATCTAACTTCACTCCGCTGTTTAATGTTATGTTTCCGTTTACAATATACGGACTGTTTCCGGCGGTCCAAATTGTATTTACTGAGATTGTGCCTGACACATAAGTATTTGCCAATAAGAAAGAATAATTAAACAAAACCAAAAACAAATAAAAAATTGCTCTTGTAATTTTAAACGATATTTTTGTTTTGCTCATCTTGTCCCGACGCAGGAAAAAACAATTGCATTGTCCCGCTGAAAAGAAAGCAAATTGAATGTCTTTATTCTTCTCATTGTAAGCTAATTTAACCACTTCTCGCCGGGTCTGTCAATGGGCGGATAGAGCTTCCCAATTCCAAATGCTCCGGTTGAATTGCGCGGTGTTTTTTTGTTTAATGCGGGATGAACAAAACTGAAAATATACTTGAATTAAAAAATCTCAGTTTAAAACTGGGCGGCAAAACCATACTCAA
>VMTI01000033.1 GCA_013791675.1 bacterium
ACGACCGGCTCCGGCGTGTAATAGACGCCGCGCATCTTCTTGACCGCCGGGTCATAAGCCTTGAGGAAAGTCTCATAAAAATGGACTACGGGGTCTTCTTTTTTTGTCTTTACGCCGAAATACTTTAAAATCTCTTTGATGTCGGAGACCGAAAGAAGCTGGGCGAGGTCGTCAACAAGCCAGGCTATCCTGTCGTCCAAGTCAGGGCCGGCGATGTGGTTAAAAAGTTTTCTCAGAAACGGGTTAGTTTTCGGAAGAAGAAACGCTGAGTGCTCGCGCGTAAATTCTTTTTCGTCCGGCATATTGCAGCGCGCCGCAAACAGGCCGTAGGCGATTGTCTGGCTGTATAAATCGGCAAAGCTTTCCTGCCTTAAGCCCTGAATCAGGATTTCACGAAACGCTTCATACTGTGAGTGGAGAGTCCCTTTTTCCTGCTCTTTTTCAAAAGCCGCATTTATCAAATCCCTTATCATCTGGGTTATCTGAGCCATGCGCACAGCAAGTTTCCTGGGGCTTTTTATTTTTTCCGGAAGGACGCAAAGAAAAGACTGTATAATTTTAATAAACTGCTCTTCATTCCTCGGCAGTATTTTTACCCTGCCGGAAGAATCGCGCTCACCTATGATTACGGTTTCCGCTCTTTCCCCGTTTATGTAGCGCCTAAATTCAAGATAATCGGTCAGTATTAAATTTGATAATGATGTGCGGTATCTCTTTAACTGCTCTGATTTTTCTATCTCGTCCAGGCTCTTGCCTATGTCTTTCGTTTCAATATATCCAACAGTCAGTTTTTTCTTTGTGATGATAAAATCCGGAGCGCCGCAAGCGACTCTCTTGGGTTCGTTTATGGCAGAAATCCCGGCTTCAAAAGATTCAATCAATGTTTTCAGCGCCGGGCGATATGTATGCTCGCCCGCTTGGCCTGTCTTGAGGTTTTTCTGTATCTCCGATAAGTAGTTTTTTATGTTATCTGTCATCTCTGAAACAGCGCCGTATTTGATATTTCACATTTGCAAAATTGATTCTGTATTTCATTCTCGTCTTAAAAATACCATCATTCTTTTAATATTTTTTTATTCGTTTGTATAGAGGTTTCAAAGATAGGTGTTTAAACGCTTGTATTATAAGCATTTAAGATTCCTCTCTTCGTTCGGAATGCCAGGTTTAATGCTTTTTGGAGCAGACTCATTATCAAATTTATTTATCATTTTCCAACTTGGTAAACTTCAATTCGGCTGTAATGATATTATTATCGTCAATTATATTTTTTTCCATACTTACTTTTTCTTCTATTTCCGAAATTACTTTTTTGATTCTTTTTACATTACCCTGCCCAATCCCATGAACCTTAATATAATCAATGCCATATTTCAACCGTGTCAATATTTCCTTTTCAATATCTTCTTCCTTCATTTCAAAACTCACAAATACTGAGCGCGGCAAATCATCGATATAGGGATCATATAAACCCAGGAACTTTGTTTTAATCTTGTCTTCCGTCGTGTATATCTTAGATAATGTCTCGTACATTTCTTTAAAGTCTTTCTCATAATATCCTGCTGTGCATAAATTTGTAATATTCGCGCCTCTCTTGCCATATTTGTCCCGTATATCTCTTTTCATTTCTCTTACTTTCTGATTTTTGTGTTCAAGGAATACTTTTTTGATATACATAGCTTGCCTAAGTATTATTAAATCAACTGAAGAAATTTTATCTTTATAAAATTCTAATATTTCTTGAACTTCCGGAGCCGAATCCTTCCTTTTTATATCTTCAGCCCAATCGTTGTCTTTTGTTGTAAGAAAAATAGGCTCACCTTTAGTTAACTCTTTAGCGCGTTCCTTTAAAAGAGTATTTAAAATATTCTGATCGGCCTGACTAAGCTTTTCAGGATTGATAATCTTTTTGCCATTTTCTATCGTGGCGGCTTCACTACTTTGACAGTTAATTACAAAACTACAGTTATTAAAAGTATCGCCGTCGCCTTTTTGTATACTATCGGCAACTTTTGCATTAAGATTAGCGCTAAAAAGGTCTTTGAAAAAGTCTTCCCAACCCACTATTTGTTGCGAATTGCTACTTTAAAAATTGATGGTAAATCTGATTTTATAAATAATTCTGACCCTTTTTGTATTCCGGCAAAATCATCAAACAATAAAGCTTCGCCATCGGGAGTTAAAACTTTCTGTGCGGGATTATCTGTTTCAACTATATATCCCTCTGCATCAACCGTTTTCCCGAATTTTTTTAAAATAAATTCTTTTGTTTTTTTATCTTCTGTAAAGGTAATAATTTCTTCACTCATCATTATCTCCTTATTTTTCATATTTATTGGAGGCCATTCCACGGTAATGCTCCCCTTTCACATCTACTGTGTATTTTATATCAATTTATAAAAATCCTGTAAAGCACCAATAATTGGAATAGGCAATAAGACATTTTCATCTTTGGTTTCATTTTCCGAACACTCCCCAGAACTCAACGAGCGGCTCCAGATAAACGCCTTTTTTTTTGTAAACTCTCGCGCGGATTTTGTTCATCAGGGCGTAAGCGTCTTCAGAGCGCCGGTCGCCGCCTAAAATAAAAACATTCGCGTGAAGCGGAGACACTGAAACACCGCCGGAGCAAAAACGTGAACAGGAGCTTTCAGCAATCAGTTTTCCCGCCGATATTTTTGCCGGATTCTTGAATATGCATCCGGTGCCGTTCTTATATATAAACCCCTTCTCCATCCTCATCTTTATAATTTCTTTAATGCGCCTGAGTATTTTATCTTTTGAGCTTTTTGCGAGGGAAAAACACACTTCCGATATAACCGAAGGGATTTTTACGGGGCCCGTTCTATACGACGCTGAAATCATTTTACCGGAGATTTTATATTCCTTTCCTCCGCGATAAAATTTGACCCATTTGAGCGCATCGCTTACGGAACTTCCGAATGCGCCCGCATTTTTAAACACAGCCCCGCCAACAGCGGCGGGAATTCCCGAAAGATTTTCCAGACCGCTGAGCCCTTCAGCGGCGCTTTTTTTTATCACATCCTTCAGCATGCTTCCGGCTCCCGCGATGACTTCCGATCCCCTGACGCTTATTTTCCTGAAAGCCCCGTCAAGCTTAAGCGCGGGTTCCGTTATGCCCGCGCCGGAAATAATAACATTAGAACCGTTTCCCAGCGCCCTGAAATTATTAAATTGGACGGTAAACCCTGAAAGTTCTGAAGCGTTAAAAACTCGAAAAATATGCGCGGCGCCGCCGCAGCCGAGATACATAGATGGGGTCAGGTCTTGACATTTGACATCTCTGTAAATTTTGTTAATGTCAAATGTCAAGACCTGACCCCATTTGTCTCAATTTTTGTTTGGAAAGTTTAAGATATTGAATCAGCGGAATACCCGACGGACAGACATAAGCGCAGGCGCCGCACTCCATACAGTTCGGCGCTTTTGCGTAAGCTTTACCCGATTTATAGAGGGAGAAACTCTCCCTCGGCGTAAGGTTCATAGGGCACACCGAAGCGCAGCTGAGGCACCGCATACATTCATATTCTTTTTTCTCACTGTTTTTTAAAAGTAGAATGCCGCTGGCGGATTTGGAAACAGGCACATCCATGTCGCACACGGACTGTCCCATCATAGGCCCGCCGAAAATTATTTTATCCACATCATCCGCGAGCCCGCCCCTGAAATTTATCACATCCTCAAGGCGCGTCCCCGCGGGAATTATAACATTGCCGGGCTTTCTGAAATATCCGCCGAGCGTGACAACTCTCTCATAAAGAGGCTTGCCTTTGTAAACCGCCTCATAAACCGCGAAAGCCGTCCCTATATTCATAACAGCCACTCCCACATCCGCGGGAAGGCCGCAGACCGGCACCTTTTTGCCGGTGAGAGCGAAAATGAGCTGTTTTTCGCCGCCCTGAGGATATTTTGTTTTAAGCGGCACAACATTTATTCTATCGCCGCTGCGGCTTAAAAGCTCTTTAGCGGCCACTGCTTTATTATCCTCGATCCCTATTATTATTTTCTTAGCGGACAGCGCGCGGGCCGCCGTTTTTACACCCTCTATTATATCTAACGCCTTCTCCTTTATGAGACTCTCGTCGGCGGTTAGATATGGTTCGCACTCGCAGGCGTTAATTATAAGCGTCGTCACTTTTTTTCCGTGCGGCGGAACAAGTTTCACATCCGTCGGGAAAGCCGCTCCGCCCAGGCCCACAATCCCCGCGTTTCTGACGATTTCAACTATTTCCGACGGCGCCATCTGCGACGGATCTTTAAAACTCCGCGCCGGCGCGATGGCATCCATAAAATCATTTTCTATAACAACCGCGTCAAGTTTTTGCCCCGAACAATGCGGCCACTTTTTTATGTCCTCAACAATCCCGGAAACAGAAGAATGAATATACGCGGAAATTTTACCGTCAGGTTCGGCAATCACCGAGCCCTTAAGCACCCTGTCGCCTTTTTGAACGACGGGTTTTGACGGCGCTCCGCAACTCCCGGAAAGATGAAGATAAACTCTCTCCGGCGCCGGCAGTCTCTCAATGGGAAAAACAGATGTGTCTTTATGCTGGGGGGGATGAACGCCTCCGCGAAAAGTTTTTTTAGCTGATTCCATTCTTAAACGGATTCTTCTATTTTCTTAAATATAGGAATAGCCGCCTTTACGCATTCCGGGTCAAACTGCTTGCTTGAATTCACTATGAGTTCTTCTATCGCCGCGGCAACTGTGAATTTTCGCCCGTAGTTCCTGTCGGATATCATCGCGTCAAAAGCGTCGCAGATGGTAATAATTCGGGCGCCGAGGGGGATATCATTACCTTTCAGGCCTTCGGGATAACCCGTGCCGTCCCATTTTTCGTGATGCGATTTAATATACGGTATCAATTCGCTGAAAGCTTTGACCCGCGCCAGAATTTTAGACCCCGCTTCGGGATGTGTTTTCATTATCGCCCATTCTTCATCCGTAAGCGGCTCCGGCTTCTGAAGGATTTCCGACGGCACAGCTATTTTTCCTATGTCATGCAGCAGAGCCGCCAGAGATATATTCCGCGCTTCTTTTTCGTCCAGCCCCATCGCCAAAGCCAGCGCGAGGGCGCTTGAAAGCATATTCCTCGAATGTTTAAGGTCGGGAGAATATCCGGCCTCAATGGTGTCCAGAAGAAGCGCCGCCGTTTCTATAAATGTTTCCGAAAATTCCCCGCTGAGCGAGGGCATTTTCATCATCTGTGTAATCTGAGAAGCCAGTATGCTGAAATTAAGCATATCCCTGGCGGAAAAATCCTGACCGTTTATTTTATTCACCGCTTCCATAACGCCCAGGGGCTCTGTCTCATCCCCAAGCGGAACAACCATCAAATTTCTCGTGGAAGAGCCCGCAATCTCATCCACGCGGGAAGAAAAATGTTCAGACTCCGCCGCTTCATTAATAATGGCTTCTCTGCCGTTTTTAATAGCCCAGCCGGCTATGCCTTCGCCGGCGGGAAATTCCACACCTAAAAGTTTCTGCGAACAATCGCCCGAAACGGCCTCAAACCTGAGAGTGTCTTTTTGGCCGTTAAGCAGCAAAACGGAAGCGCCTTCGCATTCTGCAATATCCGCGGCGGCCCGGACACAGCTGTCTAGAAACTTTTTAAAATTGGGAGCTTTGGAAAATTCTTTGACAACGTCAAAAAGTTTCTGCATCTTGACTATGCTTCTGTTCATGTCCGTTATAAGGACGGTTTTCTCCATTATTTTCTGAAGCAATCCCGACACTTCGTTAAAAAGCCTCACCTCGTGCGGAGGAAACTTCTCATTTCTATCTGAATTAAAGGCCACAACCATGCCCCGTGTATCCTTCCCCGAGCCTATGGGGGAACACATAAAACCTTCATTCTCAACATGGCCGGAGCCATCTTCAATACCCCTGAAGATTTTTAAAGCGTACTCCCTTTTTTCCATATCCCCGTCAAGCAGCTCATCTTCATTTTTAAGCGGATAAAAACAAAACTGGCCGGAAGCACTGTCTATGACGGCTATCATGATTTCGGTATGCACTGCGTCGCCCAGAATCCGCGCGGCGCGCGAGATAAACTCATCCTTACCGACGGTAAGATCCATAAGCTTTATCAAATCGCCTATAACTCTGCATCGCAAATCCAGCTGCGCAACCGTTTCCCTGAGCAGAAGTATCTGCTTATCTTCTTCCATAACGGTCAATCCTCCCAGTTTTTAATCAGATAACTTTTGTTTTTCTCAAAGATTTCGGCCTGACGCTTCACCGCCTCGTCAACGTTGAGCTCTTCGCATTCCTTTAAAAAAGAATCAAGCCGAGCATAGTAAAAAGGCGTTATTAACCCGACGAGTTTGAAACGGTCTTTTTTCCAACGATGATAAACACAGGCGAAATCATAGACAATTCTCGTCCATAAAGTGGCGGAAAACACTCTTGCGGCTGTGGCCTTTTTAAGCGCCGAGAAAGTGTCTTTTTTTAAAATATCTTTCCATATTTTCATAAGGTTAACCGACGAAGTCATATATATTTCAAAATAATCGTCTTTACTTATGGCAAGTTTCGGGGGCTTCACATCATATGGCTCGTTGACAAAAGGCACCTCGCGGGACTCCTTAATCATTTCCCATTTGTGGCAATACCTTTCCATCAGCTTAAAACTCGTGCTGAGCACCTGGCGGAACATGGGCCCCAGCTGGTCAGGGCGACGGCTGTCATGATCCTTGACGCCGAGAAAGCACTGCCCCGTGCGGAAAGATTCGTTGGCGGCTATTGTCGTCATCCATATATCTATGCCGAACCTGGACACATTATTGTCCCAGTAAGCCCAGTCCAGAAAATATTTCACAAGAGGCGATCTCATGCCGAAATCCCCGCCTATGGGCTGCCTGAGGCGCTGACCGTAAAGAGCTCTCGTCAAAGGATAAGTTATCAGGTTTGTTATCGTGCCGTCTTTGTAATCCCTGACGTAGTAAGGCGTGATAAAATCAAATTTACCATCCAGCAGAGGCCTGCCGAGATCCCTTATCCATTCTGGATTTATGCTTTTCAAATCCGCGTCAAAAAGGAGCAGTACCTTGGATTTTAGAATCCGCGCGGCTTCCATTATCGCCCTTAAAGCCATCCCCTTTCCCGCAAAGCCCCTGTATGTCGTGCACACTTTTTCGGATGATTTGCTCTTGAATTTATCAAAAGCTATATCCAACGTGCTATCCGTAGAATTACCGTCCGACACCATTATAACTGATTTTGAATCCGGAAAATATTTAGACAGGCCTTTATCAACGGTTTTGAGGACGCCAAGAATTGTCTTTTCATTATTGAAGGACGGCACGCCGACAAGTATGTCAACGCCCTTCATAGTGTGAAGCTGCCGGTGGATATTTGAAGCGAGGCTGGATTTCATTTAATCTCCTTTTTTGAGTTAATTCCCCTTTTGGTAAAAGGGGTGGCAGGCCGAAGGTCTGACGGGGTATTGATGTTAATCCCCTTCAAAAGAAAATGGAGAATCGCCTTCTGTATATGCATCCTGTTATGAGCCTGCGCAAACACTATTGAATTATCAGAATCCATCACCTCGTCGGTAATCTCCTGGCCCCTGCGCGCCGGCAGGCAGTGCATCACGGAAACATTTTTCGCGGCCGTATCCAGAAGCTGTCTGTTCACCTGATATCTGCCGAAAAGTTTCTTTCTTTCATCTTCCTCGGCCTCGTCGCCCATGCTGGACCACACGTCGGTGTAAATAAATTCCGCGTCTTTTATATAATCGGGCGACATTTCGCTGGACGAGTAAATATTTGGATTAAGTTTTCGCACATCCTCAAACTCAGCCTTCTTAAACATAAATTTATCCGGGCAGATAATGCCGAATCTGTATTTAAGTATTCCCGATAATTTGAGAATTGACCTGCTGACATTATTTGAATCACCCACAAAAACCAATTTCACTTTCTCAAAATCAAAATCCATGACGCTATTTTCGTCCAAACCTTTTTTTTCGCACACTGTAAAAAGGTCACCCAGCGCCTGGCACGGATGAAAAGATTTTGAAAGCCCGTTTATCACCGGCACCGTTCCGAATTTCGCCAGTCCCTGCACATCTGAATCGCTCGTCGAACGTATCATTATCGCGTCCACATAACCGGAAAGAGTCCTTGCCGTGTCACCTATCGTCTCGCCGCGCGAAAGCTGCAGCTCGTTTCCGGAAAGATTTATAGCCCTTCCGCCAAGCTGATACATTCCCGCCTCAAACGAAACCCGCGTTCTCGTTGAAGGTTTCTGAAATATCATAGCCAGAATTTTTCCATTCAGCGATTTTGAATATTCAGCCTGATTGTTCTTTATTTTGAAAGCCAGCGAAAACAGATTTCTCACCTCCGATTCGCTTAAATCCGTCACCTCAATAATATCTCTCTTTTTCATTTTCTCTTAAACCCCTTCTGTTTTACTATAACCGACTTCTATTTATTCTTCCTCAAACGCCACTATGCGGCAGATGCACGATTCTCCGCCCTGAAATCTCCAGGGAAAACAACCTATTGTCGTGCGCTTGTTAAGAAGCTTGTCAACTTCTCCTCCTATATTCTCGGCGTGAATAATCTCCTGCGGGAAAAGCCTCACGTGCATGAGCTGATAATGGTCTTCCGGGAACATCTTGTCCAGATGTTTGCCGTATTTCTTTTTAAGATACGTGTCGCATTTAACTGCTTCCTTCGGCATCCAGTCTTTTATTTTTGTGTTCATGGGATGATCCGCCGAACCGCAGTCAACGCCCAGCCAGTGCAGTTTCTTTTTTTCGCACCATTCGGCGAACTCCATCATCGGTCCGGGGTGCCTGACCATGTACCGCACCTCGTCGGCTTCCGGCTGGTCCCACGCGTATTTGTGATAGCCGGTGTTGATTATTACTATGTCGCCTTCTTTCACCTCCACCCTGTCCTCTATGTCTTTTGAGGTGTAAATCCCGTAATCCTCCGCGATATCCGAAAGGTCAACGATAACGCCCGGGCCGTAAAGAAAATTGTTCAAAGGCAAAGACGCGATATCTCTTCCGTGCGTGCAGAAATGCAAAGGCCCGTCTAAATGCGTGCCGACATGATTGGAATGCGTCAGCAGCTGCCCGTTGGCGCCGTTGGGCGCGAGCCTTTTGAAAAATTTAATCTGCAAAGGCTCGTATGTCGGCCACGCCGGCGTCAGATGACTGATGGGCTGCGATAAATCATAAAGTTTCATAATATTTCCTCCAAGCGGGACAGAGCCGATCCGTCCCCTTATTTTGCCTAAACCACATTTTTGGAATTGTATCATATCCGCGCTGTTTTTACGAATGCCCGCATTAGATAATATGGGAATTAGGAAGGGACATTGTGACCCCCCAAAGGGCATATATAGGTTTGTTAGATACTAATAAAATGTCACCGAAATGTCTTTTTTGCTGTCATTTCGAGCGAAGCGAGAAATCTAAACCTCTTAAGAAAAAATATCATCCTGCATTTTGTAAAAGAATGGGGACTAAAAGAATGGGTAAAAGAATGGGGACGGTTCCAATTCTTTTCTAATTTTCGCGAATGGCTAAAAACCATTTTTCTCATTTATTATATCTCCCCAGAAGTACCTAATAAACAATTAAAGTTTTTTCAAACTATCAAGATATTCTTCTCTGTTGATTTTTAATGTCCTCAATAAACCGAGTATTATGAAGACCGGCAAAGATTTCTCCGCCGGTACAACTATGGGCCTTTTTAAATCACTTCTCTGATAGATTAAGTGATCTCCCTTCTGTCTTTTGAACTCACATCCGATATAGAATAAAAACTTCTCAAATTTCTTATAGTGTATCGGCGTTATACGCGGCACGGAATTTTAAAAGTTTCATCCGTCTGCGCAATAAAGAAAGGCGGAATCCATCTCGCTCTTGGTTTGCTAACTTTTCTCCAGCCGCATTCCAACAAGACATCCTCAAGCGTACCTTTTTCTCTCAATTCCTCAAAAAATATTCCAACCAATTCTTCAAATCTTTTTTTAGTTTTATCAAAAGTTTTACCGCAAGTGGAAATATCTAGCGCCGGTGAATACGCAACAAATTTGTTGCCTTCCTTTAAAAAAAGTACTGAAAGTTTTATTTCCTGCAATTTCATGCATTACCTCCCGCATAAATACAACCGTAAAAAAAGTGGCACCTTAACTTCTCACTATGATTATAATGATTTTGTAAGAAAATAACAAGACAAATGTGGGCGCAAAATGATAATTTCCTATTTGAGCAAAATGAAAACTTCCCCTTTTGCAATAATAAAAAGCAAAAGGGGGCAGTCATGGAAAAGGAGTTTATCAAAATGAG
>VMTI01000193.1 GCA_013791675.1 bacterium
CTTTCCGTATTTCTTTTCAACTTTATCAAAAAGAAGATTCAGCCCCAGATTATCAGATGAAATATGACCGGCTATTATTATATTTATATGGCTTTCTTTCGCTTTCGTTATGTGCTTTTCGCTGAAATGCATACCTATGACGGTACCGCAGCCGGCATCGGCAAGTTTTGCCATGGCGTCGACGGAACCTTCCGTACCTCCCGTCATATCAACGACTATTTTTCCGGCTGAAGCAGCCGGTTTACCGTTCACAATCGCGGGGCCAGGAAGATGACTGAGGCGCGCGTAATCATACTCAGGAACTTTTTCAAGGATTTTTATGACTTCTTCCAGCTTTAAATTATTTTTGTTTTTAAATTTATCCCCCAAAAATGTTGTGACATGATTGTCGGCGGGAGTATGAACGTTGCACATGGGAATACCCAGAAGAACAGCCGCGTCGGTGACTTGAGCGTGATTGCGCGGCATAACAGATCTTCCAACAATCTCCTGCCTTTCGCTAATCAGATTTTCCGCTATGTTAATCGGCACGCCCCAACCCGCCTGTATCTCGGCCTGCATGCTCATAACCTCATAAAAAGTGCTGTATGAATAGCCGTTGGGATGGTGCGCTACAACAAGGTCTATTTTTTCGCCGCCCTTTGAAAGATTATCGGCTAAAAGCAAATCGCCGACATCTATATCTATCCCGCACATTATTCTTCTTACACTGACGTCGGAAGGATTATTTGAAATGCGTGAATCGGCATAAGGGTTGCTCAGCCTATCATTGTCATAATACTTTTTTTCGTCCGAAGAAAGCTTTTCAAAACACTTTTTTTCCGCATCCAACGCCTTCTTCACCGATGAAACACCCCTCGGATCAGCTTCAATGCCGCATTTTACACAATAAGAAAAAAACTCGCTTATTTTCATTTTAAAACCCCTTTTTGAATGTCACGCCTAAGGCCCCGGGCTTTCGCCGCGCCTATTTACCCGTACGCTTAGACTGCATTTTTTTTGTCCGGGAAGCATTTGTTCGGAGACGCCTCTTTAGATCGTCTTTCTGCCTCTTACGGATCATACTGGGACTTTCATAGTATTGCCGTTTTTTTATTTCTTTTAGCAGCCCTTCGTTTTCGCACTGCCTTTTGAATCTTCTCAAAGCGCTCTCAAACCTCTCGTTCTCACTTATCTTAATATAAGCCAATTAAAATCACCCCCTCAAAATATCTATCCCGGCGGCCAGCCAAATTGCCTGCCGCCGAGCAGGTGCGCGTGCACGTGAAAAACCGCCTGCCCCGCGCCCTTGCCGTTATTTATAACCAGCCTGTAGCTTTCAAGCGAAAGCTTAGCCGCCACTTTCCTCGCCGTATTTATAAGTTTCCCCATAAGCAGAGTATCCGCATCCGACATCTCGCTCACAGAACCAATGTGCTTCAACGGTATTATCAGCACATGATCGGGCGCTTTGGGATCTATATCCCTGAAAGCCGCCGTATCACTGTCCCTATAAACGACATCCGCCTTTACCCTGCCCGACGCTATGGCGCAAAACAGGCATTCTTTTTCTTCTTCCATAATACAAGTGCTTATTATAATCTGATTTTGGCCAAATGGCAATAGGCTGTGGGCGCAAACAGGCGTGACGAATGATATTTATCAAAAGCGGCAAAAAAGATTAGATTCGGCTAAAAACCGGAAAGAGCAAAAAAAGATAGAGGTATTCTACCAAATAGCCGTTAGAACATTTTTGCTAACGGGGTAAATTTTGTACAA
>VMTI01000009.1 GCA_013791675.1 bacterium
AAGCTCCAACTTTATCAATTCAGTTACCGCCCGTTCAGCCGCTCTGCTGAAATCTACGCCCAACATCTCGAACATTTTCTCAGGTTCCGCCAAAATGGCCTTGAATGTTTCCATCGTTTCTGGTACAGTAACATCAGTTACCTTAATAACACTTTTCATGGTGCATGCCTCCTTCTTCTTTTCCAAAGTTTTTGGAAGTATGCACCTTTTTTTCTTCTTTTTCAAATTCACACAACATATTTTACACTACCTATTTTTGCCTGTCTCTAAAACTACTTTTTCCTACGTCAATCTATTTTTGCCCTCCTATAAAGAGTACTAACGTGAGAGGCGTTGCTCAAAATACTTCCAATTCCATAGTCTGATAAACCATAAATCTTTATATACTGGCGAATAAGTTTTTCCTGGGCATCATCATGAATAAATAACATGCTTATTCCTTCCGGTCTATAATAAGAAAATGGGTTATCCTTGAAGTTATAATTTTCAAGACTGACAAAATCATATCGAAATACTTTTTTTATAGTTATCTCTGTTGAAAACATATCTTTCTTGCGCGATAAGCTGTATTCAGCGAGTTCTTTTAAATAATCACGAATCTGTTCATTGAAACACCCTTTTCTAATCAATAACTCCTCGGCGACATTAAATGCTGTTTGGTGCAAATCGTCCATACGCCCGGAAACAGCG
This sequence comes from bacterium, assembly GCA_013791675.1. Lineage (GTDB taxonomy): Bacteria > CG03 > CG03 > CG03 > CG03 > CG03. The sequence continues at coordinate 691 of VMTI01000009.1, forward strand.
AGAGCGCGATACTTTAACTGCTCATTATTCCCCAGCTCACCTGACATATATCGTTCAATTATTCCCGGTTGCCGCAAAAATATCTTTACCTCTTCTTCGGTGTCCCATAATTCTTTCGTTTCTCTCAGAAAACCATCATACAAATCCGAAAGCGGACTATTAACAAAGCTGATGTGTTTATGTATATTTTTTACAAAAGATACCGAAGATATTTGATAGAGTTTCAGGAAATTCAGTATCTCTTGAAAAATACCGTTGTTATAGAATATTTCCACTGTTAAATCAAACATTCTACACTCCAAATAATCATCGAATGACATAGTAGCGCTCTTAACACAAACTTCATCTATTTCAGGAGCAAAGAAAGTTCTTCCAAACAGCTTATATGGTCCGATGGTTTTGGGCATTACACGGAAACGTGTTCCAATGCCATACTGTCGACGACTGGTCCGGGTCGAAACCTCCGCACCGTTAAGCATAAGAAACTGGTGAGAACGCACCACATTTATTCCAGACTGAATTAATTCAAAAATGGATTTAATATGAGCGTCTTTCGTATCGCCCGGAAGACATAGTATTACCTCAGAAAAACTGTTTGAACCATGAGATGCAGCCGCTTTGGCAATATCAATAAATACGCTCGAGGAAACGTTCTGTCTCTTTATATTTTTTAGAACCTTTTTATCCATAGACTGTACGGCGGCCGAGAGGAAAACCGAATCACGGCCGAAAACCGACTTCTGAATTATTGAGGCCGCCTCAATAACCCGCTCTTTATTGTTCTTGCCTCCCAGTCCCATAAAGTACTTCGGCCACCCGTATTTTTCCTGAACAGAGGCTATTTCCCTGCATATTTCCACATCGTTCTTATACATTCCAAAGTTAGAGTCTGCGAACATCAAATTTGGATTAGTGGTATGCTGTGCAATGTATTGAAGTTCATCTTTAATACGCTGAAGCGAGAATTTCCTCACGCGGCAAAAGTATTCCGCCCCATCCTGGCAGAATGTACAGCTAAAAGGACAACCTCTTGCCGTTAACATTAAAGGCACCAGTTCTTCGCCTAAAAACTTGTCGCACAAACCGGACAGATACGGAGACGGAATTTTGTCAATATCTGTTAATGGCCGCAGCAGACCACCCAGAACGATTTTCCCGTCATTTATGTAATGACAATTTGGTATCTTCAGCCGGGCATTCTTGATTTCCTGAATATTGAATTCATAAGCAAATAATGTATTGAGCAGTTCTAAGAAGGGCTGTTCCCCATCTCGAAATATATAGAAATCAATGTCCGGATGAGACAGCAGGAATTCCTCCTGAACATTGGTTTCAATCGGGTAATTAGGCCCGCCGAAAATAATAACGGTGCGGGGATATTTTCTCTTTATTCTTCTTGCAAACTCGCAATTGATATTTATGTTCCAGACGTAGCTGGAGAAACAGACGATGTCCGGAGTTGTTTTTTCGAGATATTCAGCAAAATTACCAGGGTATTTAAAAAGCTCAATTTCGATTTTGTCACCAAGGTGTTCGAGCGCATACGATGCAACCAGCGATATTCCCAGAGGAATTGCGTTAATATTGGTTTGCCCTGTATGTATTAAGTCGGACATACTAATGGTCGTTTTCATGGAATCAGCATGTATTTAACCCATTCTTTGCAATAGAGAAAGGTTTTAAGCGATATTGCAGTTCTTCTGAAAAATTAAGCGATTTTAGTTTATCTGCGGATAACCCAAAAAACTCAAATCTCTTTCTCCAGTATTCAGAAAACTGAAGCACCTCTTCCAATCTTTTAATCAATTGCTCATCAATTTTTCCCCGCAGTTTCTTCTGCAAATATCCACAAAAATACATGGGAAACGGATCTTCCGGGGCAACCAAATCTGTAATGTTTTGAACATATTTGAGTTGCTGTTCAAGCTTAATCGGATTATTCACTTTATATAACCTTTTGAAATTTAAATGATAATTCATATAAAACCAAATATTATTCAATTGTGATTTCGGCGGCACAGCATCTAAATTTATGTTTATGAAAGGGTCTGCCAAAGCAGAATAAAATTGATTCCCGTTTAGTTTTTCCTGAAATTTTCCATACGACCCGCTGTTATATTTGATATTTTTAAATTCAGTCGGATTTAACTCATCTTTTTGTAAAACAGATTCAAATATCGGGGTATTGGGAAGTGGTTCAAATATCGTTATGTTATACCAGTCCAAATCCATTTTCAAGGCCAATCGAACAGTATCATAAATCATTCTGTATGTTTCATCGGGTAAACCAATCATTAAAAATGCGCGGGTATTTATCTGCTCGTATTTTTTCAGAATTTCAGCTGCTTTTATGAAAATATTTATGTTGCCTGGTTTTCTTATCTTTTTAAGCACCTGCGAATTTCCAGATTCAACTCCAATCGTCAACCCTATACAGCCGCTCTCAGCTGCGGCGGCTATTATTTCATCTGTACACGATGCTGCTATGACACCGTTCGTGCAATCCCATGTTATTCCAAGATTTCTCTTTATCATTTCAGTGAAAAGATGTAATGTTCTTTTATGATCGTGCAAAAAATCATCATCAAGCCACATAACATGGCGAATATCATATTTATTTCGTAGCATGTCTAATTCTTCTATTACTGATTCCACAGATCTATGACGAACGCCGATGCCATTAAAATTTCTCACACTACAATAAGTACATTGACCCCTGCAACCACGGTTCGATAATATGGTGGTAATTTTTGTTCCTTTTTCCTTCATACAGAAGAACGAACCTATCACGCCATAATTCATCAACTCTGTCGGTGTCATCAGATCATGCGCGGGGATAATATTTAATTCATCTTCGGTAGGAATTTTTTTTTCGGGAAAGTAAAGTCTATCCGAGCTTGAATTAAAAAAAACCTGATATAGTTTATTTAGAGAAGCCACCCTGTTTACCATTTTTATGAATTGTTTAAACGCCAGTTCTGCTTCATACAGAAAAAATATGTCCGCTTTTTTAAAATCTTTTAACAAAATATCCGACATTTTATCTTCTACAAAACAATTGGTAATATGCACTCCGCCAATCGCAATAGGCAGGACCGGATTGAGTCGCCTAATCTCATTACATACATTTACTGCCGAACTATGTGTTTGAGTAAACATGCAACTTATACCTACAATATCCGGCTGAAAATCTGTTATTTCCTCGGATAGTTTAGTTTTCCAGACGTCATCAAAATTAAAATCACTCTCTGAATTTGAAAAACTGCATTCTTTTAAAATCTCATTATTTAAATTTGTTATTTTTACGCTTAATCCTTCATCCCTAAGATGGGTAGCTATAATTCCTAAACCATAGGGTGGATAATTCCAGCATCTTCCTCGTTTTGCAGTAGTATAATTAAATATGCTTACATCCACATCCGGAGGCACAACCAATAAAATTCGTTTTATTACTCTGCGCGGAAACAATCTGGTTAACTCTTTATCTACCAATTGTTCAGATGTAATGTCTCTAATTTGCTCATTTATTTTAATGTTACTTAACATATTAAAAATTGCCTATATCTTCAAAGGTTAAATTTTCCCTTGTATTTTTACGAATCTCATTTAAGCGTTCTACCGTCATTCCCATTATTGCGGCAGTCTTTGAAATTTTTTCAGGATTACTAAAATTAATTCTATCCCATTCATAAACGCGTAGAATGGCGATATCTTTAGGGGAAAAATTCGAAGTTTTTATTCGTCCATATCTCCAGTCCACTTTGGTTTCATCGCCTATTATACAACCCAGCTCCTTTGCCTTGGCGAACATCTTTGTACCAACCAAGGGATTTGCCGGATAAATCTTGCAATAATCGGCTCCGCAGGTCTCGGCAAAATGTAAGGTCTGTCTTATTTCCTCCCATGTCTCTCCCGGAAAACCTATAACAAAATTAGCCGCTACAAATATTCCATATTTTTGAGCCAGCTTGATTGTCTGCGGAACCTTTTTTAAGTTGACAGGCTTTTTGATAATTTCCTTCAATATCCGCTGTGTTCCCGATTCTACCGCCACGCCTATCATTTGGCAGCCTGTTTCCGCCATAAGCTTGAATATTTCTTCGTCCATCATAAATATCGCAACACCCGCTGCCTTCCACTTTAAATTCAAATCGCGCTCTTTCAGCAAACGGAATAAATTCTTGGTACGGGTTTTCTGATAAAACGGGTTATCATCTTCAAAAATAAAAGACTGAATTCCGTATTTCTTCTTAAGTAACTCAATCTCGTTCACCACATTTTCCACGCTTCGCGGCCGCCATTTCTTTCCTGAAATACTTTCCACCTGGCAGAAAGAACATCCGACGGGGCAACCGCGGGAAGTCAAAATTCTCGCATAGGGATAATCATGCACCGAGTCAACACCGTATCTGGGCCCCGTGTTCGCATATGCCCTATAATCGACTAAATCATAATTAGGAGGAGGCAGCACGTCTAAATCCTGAATAATATCCGGCGGTAAAGCCGTTAACTGCCCGCCCTCCCCACGAAAAACCACCCCCTTGGAAGGAAATTTGCCCTCACCGCTCAGATAATCAAGCAACTCCCCAAGCACATATTCTCCCTCTCCTCTAACGGCATAATCAATATTTTTATTATCCATTACCTTTTTATATTGAGTGGTAACATGAACTCCTCCGGCGATGGTTACTATATTTTTATCCACTTTTTTTATTATATCGGCAGCTGTGCCTACAATTGTTTCATATTCCGACGTTAAAATCGAAATTCCCACGCAATCAGGCCGGAATTCCTGAATTTCTTTTTTGAACTGCCCTTTGGACATATTGTAAAACTGTGCATCGATAATTTTTACTTCGTATCTATCTTGAATCATCGCGGCAAGAATACATAAAGAATAGGGTGATAAATTCCATGTGGTTGTTAAATCATATTTATACCATCGCTGATTTGGATATGTCAGCACAACGCGTTTTATTTTTCTTTTAGGCATTATTACTTTCATTTTTCTATACAAACTCCAAATGCTCTCTGTCCGCATTCAGATATTCTAAAATCAGTTTATTCTTTTCGTTAACCACGCAATGGTGATTACAATCTTTCAACGGATTTATCCTGAAAAATTTACTTTTATCCGAAAGCCAGAAATTTTTAAATCTCTCTTTGGATATTGAACCGAGTAAGCCATTGTCAAGATTATAAGCCTTGTCGTGACAGGCATATACATTTTGATCCGCGCCTATAACAGGATTAATTTGAAGATAAGGGCACCATGTATAGTCTTTTTTAAACGTATTCAACTGATCATGGTACGAATCAAAAATCTCAAAATTTTTATCTTGTAAATCGCACTCAGCTTTAGCAATTAGTTCTTTTACAGCTTTGAATATCGGCTTATGATAATTATTATTCTCTTTTCCTTTGTTGCTTATAAGACACGGAGCGATTTTCACGCTGTTCACCCCCGCGTTTTTCAGCCCTTTAACCAAATCGTAAAGATGCGTGTAATTCTTTTTATCAACTATTACAACCCCGCCCAAAACACATCGCCCTTTCATCTTCTTAAAATTACCTATATTTTTGAAAACTCTCGTAAATTCACCGAGGGGAACCCCTCTATATGAAGAATAACTCTCGTTGTCCCAGCCATCCACAGAGATTCTCAACCATGTCCCGTAACGGGCAAAATATTCCGCTATTTCGCCTTCCAATTTCGACCCATTGGTTAAAGCTGCGAATTTAACAGAAGAACTTGATAATTTTTTAACAGTTTCCAACAAAAACGGATAACAAAACGGCTCACCGCCACCGCTGAAAATAACCGCCTTGACTCCCATTTCTATTATGTCCTCTATTATTTCCGTCATCTTTTCTTTTGGGATATAATCCCTGAGCACCATATCCTTGCCTAACTGCAGATTAGGCGCCCTGTAGGCGCAATAAGAACAATTATGATTACAAACATTGGTCGGTTTTATTCTTATATGAAGCGGCGGCATTATATTATCAACGCTCGTGGGAAGAGAATCAATCTTTTCCATATAGTGGAATATTTTCATTTTGGTATACAGCAGACTCATAAAGATAATTTCCCCGCCGTCCAGACCTGAAATTGCCGCTGTTTCCATTTCTCAGACCATGTTTTCTCTCCTGAGGTAACCGCAATAATCTTATCAAGAAGCTCTTCGCCCAAGACATTAATACCGAAATTACCGCTAAGCACTCTGCCTCCGTTAAAATCCATATCCTCTGGAAGTTTTTTATAAGTATCGTCGGTGGAGGCTATTTTTATTACCGGGCAAATCGCGTCTCCGGTCGTAGTGCCTTTCCCTGTTGAGAAACATATGATTGACGCTCCGGCGGCAACCATTCCGGTTATAGATTCAGGATCGTTGCCGGGCCCCTGCATAATGCTTAATCCGCTTTTTTTTACCGGTTCCGCGTAATCAAGAACATCCTCTATCACGGTGGAGCCGCCCTTTATAACAGCCCCCAGACTTTTAATATAGTTGTTTATCAAACCGCCCTCTATATTCTCAGGCACAAGATTGGGTTCTAATGTCAAACCGAGTTTTTCCGCAATTTTCGTATACCATTCCACTATTTGCTTGAACTTGCTTAATGTTTCCAAACTCCTGAATCGGGGTAAAAGCATTTCGAGTGTGCCCACCATCTCCGTTACTTCGGATAAAATAGCAGAACCGCCGCCGTATATTACTTTGTCTACCGCGCTCCCTATAATGGGATTTGCCGTAATTCCGGAAAAAGAATCAGACGCTCCGCACTCTGTCCCCACAATAAGCTTTGCTATCGGCACATCCTCTCTCTTAACCCTGTTTACTTCGGTTAATCTATTTTTTATTACCGTTATCGCTTTTTCTATGGCGCTGCGGGTGCCGCCGCTTTCCTGTATGGTAATCCAATCGACCGGTTTAAAATCATCTTGAATGTAATCTTTAAGATACGCATACATCTTTTCGTAGTTTGTCTGTTCGCAGCCCAAATCCATGAGAAGACATCCTCCCACATTGGGATGACAAACATATCCCTTTAATGTCGTCATAAGACGGTCAATTTGCAAACCAGAATCGCAGCCGCAGCCCTCTGTATGAGGAATTGCGGCGATCCCGTCAATATTAGAATATTTTTTAAGAATCTCTCCGCTGTTTTCCAAACTCAAAGCAACCTGAAGAGCTGTCTCGCTGGCACACATTGATGTCGGCACAATTAAATAATAATTTCTGGTCCCCACTCTGCCGTTTTTACGGTTATAACCCCTGAATGTTCTATTTAAATATTTTCCCTTAAATTCCGTAACAGTGGGCGGAGTATAGTTTGCAAAATTTACTTCCGGCAGCACATTTTCTATATTCTCCGTCGAAATCAAATCACCTTTCTTAATACCTTTTGACCTGCCGAACGGGAATCCATATTGTTTTACAAACTCATCTTCGTTTATATCCATCAAAGAAAACCTCTGCCCTGTTTTTATTAAATTCTTTATTTCTATTATTCCATGCTCAAATTCTAAAGGAACCCCCGCTGAAATATCTTTTTTAGCGACAGCCACATTGTCCGAGCAGGGATTGAGCACTATCGCCACATCTTCAATATTTTTAACCATATCTATTTCTTTACTCATTTAAAACCTCGACGGTCTTAACAATCATATTCTCCAAAAATTCTTCTCTACTTAGAAAAGGATATAAATCTTCCAGGGGTTTGGAGATAATCGTTCCATCAGGTTTCTTTATTGAAGAAACTCTGGGAATTAACGGCTGATTTTCCGACATAATAATTTCGCACACAAAAGGCCCGGGCTGGGCTAACACCCCGTCAATCTTTGCATGGAGTTCATCGTGGTTTGCTATTCTTGCCGTCTTTATCCCATATGCCCTTGCAACCTTAATAATGTCCGGACAGCTTAGGCCACTGCGCTTATCCGAGCCTGTATATCTTCCAAAATGATTCTGCTGCATTAATTTAATTGTGAGATAACCGCCGTTATTCAAAACAAAAAGTATAACGGGCAGCTTATAGTGCACCAGAGTCTGAAGTTCCTGTATGTTCATTTGAAGACCTCCGTCTCCGCTGATGCAAATAGTCTTTTTTCTATTATTGGCAAAACAAGCGCCGATGCTGCCGGGCAACCCAAACCCCATCGGAGAATGACCGCTTGATGTAAAAAGCCGCTGGCCCTGTTTCACTTTAAAAGTCTGCATAGTGCAGGTAAAACTGGTGCCCATATCCGTTACGACCACACTGTTTTTATCCAGTTTGTCGGACAGGACATCTATGAAATAAAAAGAATTGACCGCTTTTTTTTCTTTCTTATATTCGGGCAAGGCCACAGGATATTTTCTTTTCCACATCCGGCACCTTTCAAGCCAATCACCTGTTTCCGGCAGGGCCTCTCTCCTTTCCAACTGCTTCAATATTTCAATCATAAATTCCTTTGCATCGGCATTAATGGAAATATCCGGTCTTATGGAAGGTTTTTTCATTTCTAATTCATCTATATCCACCATTATTTTTTTTGCTTCTCTGGCAAAAGTTTTATAATTATAACCTACCTGAGGGATAGACATTCTTGAGGCGATAATAAGCAGTAAATCCGAATTCTGAACGGCGAAATTTCCGGCACGGTCTCCCATAATACCGCTTCTGCCGACATAAAACTTGTCATCGGTAGGGATTAAATCGCTGGTCGTCCATGAGGAAACAACGGGAATTTTTAATTTTTTAATCAGTCCTCTAAATTCATCTTCACCTTTTGCAAGCCTTATACCATAACCGCTTATTACTACCGGACGTTTTGCTTTTTTTAGGAGTTTAATGCTTTCGGCAACCTGCTTTTGGAGTAAGCTCTTCCGGCTTTCCTTTTTACTTTCATCAGGAATAAATGGAACTAATTCATCAGGATTTATCTGCTCATTCTGGATATCAAGAGGTATATCCAGCCAGACTGGCCCGGGTCTGCCCGATGTTGCCAGATAAATTGCTTTTTCAAGATAGTATCT
>VMTI01000071.1 GCA_013791675.1 bacterium
ATGTTTATTATTTTCTTCTTTAGCTTTCGCGGTGAATATAAGAACGCCGTTTGTCAGCGTTTCAGCGTCGGGCGTTGTTCCCGGCGAGGCATATTCGCTCAAAGCTCACGGTTTGAGGACGCTCAAAATTTACAACAAAGGGACGGATAAAATTACTGTGAAATTCAGCGTCGCGCCCGGCAGGGTGGAAAAAGATTACGAAGCGTCGCCGGATGTGAAATGGCTCAGCTTTGAAAAAAACAGCGTTGATATAGCGCCGGGGGCTTTCGCCGAAACCGATGTAATTATTTCGGTGCCGCAGGATAAAAAATTTTACGGCAGAAGTTTTTCGGCTGTCATATTAAGCGCGGGCGCGGGTGCGGGCGGCAACATTTCCGCGGGTTTGAGGAGCAAACTTTATTTTACGACGGTCAAAAAGAAAAATATATGGCAAAAAATAAAAGGGATTTTTGAACGTGGCGAACAGGGGGGCAAATGAAAAATAATAAATTGCCAATTCGAAAAGGCGACCTGTTTTTACCAAAATTGAACGCACCGCGTTCAGAATTGAGCCGGACACTAACACCCGATGATTTATTTCGCCGAATGTTTCCGCTGATAATGAACGATAACTCCAAGAGCGATGGTAAGAATTATCATAATAATAAAAAAGAGTCCGAGTTGATCCATTATTATTCCTCCTTTTCTAAAAATAAACCCATGAATATAAAAGAAGCAACTAAAACGATACCGGCGGCAAATGTCAGCGGTTTGAATTTTTCGGGGTTTATTATCTGTCCGAGAACAACAAGTGTAAAAGTCACTCTGGCAAAGTCATACAGAACTTTTGCCAGACTGTTACATCTTTTTTCCGTTAATTCCATATTGAATTTTCGCACAAATTGGAAATTATGTCAACCCGCCCCGGCGGACTTCCAGCTCCATACAGGGCGGCCGACGCGGAATTTTGGAAGAGTGTTCCCAATCCGCTCTATGCTGCGGAGCGAATTGACGTTGCTAAAATTAGAATTTGGAGAATAAGAAACGATGAAAAATGAAGGAGGTAATGCCTATGGAACAAAATTGGAACGTTGGCTGTAGCGGCGGGATTAATATCCCGCGAAAAGTCGCATACCCTTACGGGCACAGGTAAATGCGAACGCTGCAAAGAAAAAAAGGAGGTCCTATTATGGACTGTTTAAAAAAGGCCCCGCCGCGGCGGGCAGGTGTTGTTGGAATGTTGAAAAGTGTTTCGTCTATGACGAATGGAGAAATGAAAATGAAAAACAAAATGATTGGTTTGGTTATGGTTATGATGTTGGCTGCGGGTACCGCTTTTGCGGCGCTGACTGAGACTGTCGATATTCTTGTAACTCCGGGTGCTGTGGCAGCATCTTTGCTTGCAAATCCGGTGTCGTACAACTTTGGTACGGTGAACCTGACAGTTTCATCCAATTCAGCAGTGGCGATGACTCTGACAAATGATGGTTCCGGCGGCTGTACCATTACGAAGCAGATTTCAGTTGAAATGACCGGTTGGACAGCTACTGCTGCTGACCCTGCAGGATTGGCCGATCAGTATCGTCTTTACTGTGGAACTGCTACAAGCAGAGTTTCTCTTGATGCTTTTCATGCTAACTGTATCTTGGGCGTGTTGAGTAGTCCGACCGCTCTTAGCAATGCAGCCAATGGCACAAGCATTGGAACACTTGCTCCGTCCGCTGCGGTTAACCTGTGGTTCCAGATAGATATGCCCTTGACCACAACCACATCTACGGAAAAGACAGGCACGCTGACTTTTACAGCGACAACTCTGTAAAGTAAGGAAGCTGTAGAGAATGTAATGATTTAATGCCTGAATATTAATTTGCGAGTACTAAATATGGCTATGCGGCGCGGAATAAGCGCGTAAAAATAGTTCAAAATAGTATTTAGGGCTATTTAGCCGCTTTTGAGTGTATGCTGCATACCTGCCTGAAAGAGGCGGGTACTGGGCCGTATGTAGGAAAGTTCAGGCATAGATGTAAAAGCATGTATTGCTTTACATATTTCTTTGAGGATAAATATATGTAATTACCCGTCTGTCATTTGAAAATACATAGCTGTTGCCGAAGGTAGAAAACCCTTTAGGGCTTGCGTTGTAAGGCGTAGCGGCGGGATTACTATCCCGCGAAAAGTCGCATAAATGCGACCGCTACGGTTAGGTTAGCAGCTATTGTAGTTGGTAAGCAGAGCAAGTTGCATGAGCTGTTGTTGTAGATGTGAACAGTATTAGTAGCTGCACCATCTTACGGTGCATTAGGAGGATAGGTTATGAGTGATATGAAGCTTATAAACGGTGATCGTAAACCGCTTATTACAATAAAATTTTTAAGGAGGAGGAATGAAGCGATTATGAAAAAGTGTTTAAAAATCTTTTTCGTGCTACTGCTGAGCAGTCCGGTATTTGCGGCAAAGAAGCTGCATAGTCTTGCGACAAAATTCAGTGATGTGATTCTTGCCGGGATGACGCCGGGGATGGTTTACAGTTTGAAGAAAGAAAGGAATATCCCCTACACAGTTGTAAATTATGCTGAAAGCAAGCGGGATATTGAAGTTACAATCGAAAAACCCAGCAAAAGCCAGTTAAAAGAGAATTATGAACCCGTTCCAGATGTTTCGTGGGTTACTGTGTTTCCTTCAAGATTCTCGCTTGAGTCAGGAGAGGAAAGAGATTGTGATTTAATCATTTCCATACCGCCTGATGAAGAATATGCCAACAGGCATTATCAGACAATGATTGTCTCACAGTCGGCAGGAAAGCCCGCCTCCGGACAGACAGGAATTGGTCTAAATTTTGCTCTCGCAAGCAGATTGAGATTTTCAACAGGTCCCCGTCCGGAAAAAGCTCTTAATGAATACAGGCAAAAAGTTTTCGCGGCTCTTAACCTCGAAATGACTCCCATGAGTTTGTTTCTCAAACAAAACTTGCCGGTCGGAGAAAGAGTATTGATGGATGGATTTGATCATTCGACAGTTCAGGTTGTGAACAAAAGCCGCAAGAAGCATAAACTTGCATTGAACATTGCTCGTGATGCTGAAAATTACGGTATCAGCGGTGATTATGCCTCTGTGCCTCCAGAAGTGAAGCTTAAAATCAAAAAACAAAAGATTACATCAAAGGCAAGAAGTTTCAATGATGTCGTGCTGGAAATTGAAGTTCCCGATAAAGAGGAGTTTTACGGCAAGAATTATGTGTTTGTCGTTGTGGGAAAAGTTTTGGGCTTTGATTTGCCGATAGAGATTTTTTCAAGGGTGTATTTTAAGACGGAGGAAAAAAAGTGATGAGGAAAGAAAAATGAGGGTCGAAAGGTAAAAAATGATTAAATACCTGCGGAAATTAAGAGAGATTTGCGGTGCAAGACGCTGCAGTTATATCTCTGCCTTAATTTTGTCTGCGGGTATTTTTACGAATCTTTTTGCCGCAGCAACGGCTGATGTCAGTGTTGGCGTGCGGCCGGGACACAACGTCGCGCCTGAAAGAGTGACAAATCTTTTGGCGGCCACTGGCGCCTCTGAAGGCAGGATAGAGCTTTCATGGACCGCTCCACAAACGACCTGGAACATAAAAGTGAGGGATTACTACATCAGGTGGAGTTCGTCTTCCGTCAATGACGCGCCTTTTACGGGCGACACGACTGCGTGGTGGAACGCTTCGGGAGGCCAGGACCTTTATGACTGGATGAATGACCCAGGCGAAAATGTGAATTTGACTGTCAACGGACTCACTCCGGCTGTCACTTACTACTTCGCTATTAAGGCCGAGGACGAGTTCGACAATCTCAGCAGTTTTGACATAAAGACTCAGGCGTTGAATCAGGCAAATGCTACGGCGGGGCTTGATTCAACGGCGCCGGGTTCAATTGTCAATTTAACGGCTCTTACGGGAGACAATGAAGGCGAGGTCAAACTTGCCTGGACGGCTCCGGGCGACGACGGAATAACAGGTCAGCTCACGGCGAATTTACCGCCTAACTTTACACCGTATGTTTATGAAATGAAAGTGAGCGATTTCTCGCTTGCGCCTTACGGCGGTTCGGCGGATGCGTGGTGGACAATGGCTCCGACGGTTAAAACTGTGCTGATATCCACCGCTCAAATTCCGGGCACGAAACAAACGTTGGTTATAACGGGCCTCACTCCGGGCGCAAAATTGTGGTTTGGTATCAAGGCTTATGATGACGGCGGGAATTGGTCGGTGACGCTCAATGTGTCATCGGCGACAACATCGCCTGATGTCGCG
>VMTI01000271.1 GCA_013791675.1 bacterium
AAGAAAAGGAGAGAAAATGTTGAAAAAGATTTCATTAGTATTCATCTCTATGTTTGTTTTAGTCCGTGCCGGTCTGACTGTTGATTATCCGGGAGATTTAGGAACGATTGTTGTGACGGCAACGAAGTCAGAAGAGCTGCTCAGAGAGATTCCGGTGACCGCAATAGTGATAACCGGCGAAGAGATTGAGAAATCACAGGCAAAAAACATGAATGAAATACTGGAAAATATTCCGGGAGTCAGTCTTTCGGGAGGAGATGCGGACGGCCGCAATCCCGTGATAAACCTGCGCGGTTTCTATGATTATAATTCCAGTTACGTGCTTGTACTTGTAGACGGGATGTCTATAAACTCCCCTGATACGGGGAAACCTTATATTGATTCCATTCCGTTGAATAACATAGAAAGAATAGAGGTAATCAAGGGAGGACATTCCGCCGTATGGGGCAGTTATGCAATGGGAGGAGTTATAAATATCATTACAAAACAAGGCAAAGAAACTGCTGCTGCCGCTAATCTGTCTATTGGCGAATGGGGAACAAAGAATACGGATATTTCAGGCCAGGCGCTTTTACCCGGAAATATTGCTTTCAGTATCTCGGCAAATTCCAAAATCAGCGACGGATGGCGTCAGTATTCCGGTTATGATATACAGACGATGGGCGGTTCTTTGAGTAAAAGAAATGATGCCCTGGGATATAAGAGCCGTTTGAGCTTCGGATATTATGAAGACGACTACAAATCTCCCGGTTATTTAAGTGAAAAACAGTGGCGGGACGGCCAGTTACATATGGGCGATGCGACTTACTGGTGCGCGGGCGGCAGGCAGAATAATGAATACGCGAAGTTTATGATTGAGCAAAAACTGCCTTTGAATCTTTCAGCGCGGTTAGACTTGAATTACTTCAGGAAAGGCTACACCTTTTACTACCGTTCGTCCGGAGGAACGGCCGATATCAACGATGTATATGTCTTTACCGGCGGTATTGAATTCGGCGGAAAAATTCTTAAGAACAGTTTCACACTTGGATTTAATGTTGATAAAGGAAATGTGGACAGCCGGAATTACGCTGCAGATGCGGATAATGAGGAAATCGACAAGGACGTTTTGAAAAAGCACATGGACACCGATATTTCAAAGTTCGCTTTATACCTTCAGGATATGTGGAACATAACTGACCGGATGAATCTGAATATCGGAGCAAGGTACGATAAGCTGAAACACGACATTACCGACCGAGTGGCGGTCAAAGAGTATCATCCGGACGTCAGCGCCGTAAGTCCTAATTTGGGTCTGCTGTTTAAGGTGACTTCTAAATTGAATGTTTTCGGCTCGGTGAGTCAGGCTTTCAGACTGCCGACAGAATCTCAGTTCTGTAAAAATTCCGATTTGAACCCCGAGAAAGCGCTAAACTATGAAATAGGAGCTAAATTTTTTCTTGACAGGATATCCTGTGAACTGAGCGGTTATCAGATGAATGTGATTGACAAAATTACTTATGAGGAAACCTCGCCGGCCGTGTGGGAATACCGCAATGTAGGAGAAGTCAAAAACCGGGGAATAGAGCTTGCTTCCAAGATAAGTATTAATAAAGAACTTTCTATCGCCCTTTCCGGAGATATCATGCAGACTGAAATTCTCAAAGAACCCAAATATCCGGATAGAGTTGGCAAAAATCTCACACAGTCTCCTCTCTGGAAAACGTCTCTTGGCCTGCATTATGAAAGCGAAACGGGTTTCGGCGCCGGCGCGGATTTACGCAAAGTCGGCTCATGGTATATGGATGATAAGAATACGGAAAAATATTCCGGTTATTTTGTTACGGATTTGAATTTTGCATGGAAGCGGGATAAACTCGGATATTTTCTGAAGGTTGATAATATCTTTGACGAGAAATACTGCCGTAAGGCATATATTTCGGGGACCAGCAAATTGTATTATCCTTCCCTTCCCAGAACTTTTTCTGCGGGGATAAATGTGAAATTCTGATGCAGTATGAATAAGAAAATATGGGCAGGGATAACAATTCTTGTTATCTCTGCCCTATGGCTGAGTATTTTTTTATCAAAAAGCAGAAAACCGTTAACTGTCGGCCGGAAACTGCCGGCTGCGGAAAGGATCGTTTCTCTTTCCTGTACTACTGAGATTCTCTGCGCTCTGGGAGCGGAAGATAAAATTGCGGCTATAAGCGGAATAGATGAAGAAAATCCTTATTACGGGCTTCTGAAGAATAAACCGGCAGCAGGGGGGGGAATTAGAAATGTTAATTTGGAGATGGTTTTAGGGTTTAAACCGGATTTAGTATTCTGCTGGAAAGGACATGCCGATATTTTAAGAGAAAAAGGACTGAATGTTTATTCTGTCGGAACATATGATGTTGAAGGAGTAATGGAGTTGATTTTAGACGTGGGGCGCCTTGCCGGCAGGGAGAATGGCGCGGAAGAAATTGTTGCAGACATGAGAAAAAGAGAAATAAAGGTTAAGGACAAAGTGGAAGATATCAATAATAAACCTCTTGTCTATTTTGAAGCCGGAACTGTAGGAAAATCCCGCGGGCCCGGATGCCTCACCCACAATTTAATTACCGCAGCGGGAGGAATAAATATCGCCGGAGAGGAGCGCGTCCCTTTTCCCCTTCTTTCTCAGGAATACATAATTGATAAAAACCCTGATATAATTATCGTTGAAGAATACGGAGCGTCTCCCGGAGAAATAAAAAAAAGGAACGGGTGGCAGAATATAAAAGCGGTAAAAAATAACAGGGTTTATAGAAGCTATACATATTTCACCAGTTATGTCCCGAGATGCATTGAGGGCATGGAGCAATTCGCAGAATGGTTTTATCCGGAAAAAGAATACAGATGATGAAGAATAAACAAAAACTTATTCTATTTGCGCTTGTTTTGGGTCTTTTGTTAACGATGCTGGCAACATTGACCATCGGCCCCGTCCATATTCCGGCAGGCACGGTTGTAAAGATAATATTTTCAAAAATATTTGCCGTTCCTCAGACATGGCCGGATAACTTTCAGCAAATTGTGCTAAATGTCAGACTCCCGCGTATTTTACTGGCGGTCCTTGCGGGCTGCGCGTTAAGCGTTTCCGGCTGCGCGATGCAGGGTTTATTCAGAAATCCGATGGCGAGCCCTTATATCTGCGGTGTGGCTTCGGGCGGCGCTTTCGGCGCTTCTCTAATTATAGCGTTTAATATCTCACATCTGCTGATTATACCAACGGCATTTTTTTTCGCGCTGCTTGCTGTTTTTCTTGTTTATAATTTAGCCAGAGCTGGAAATAAAATCCCTGTTGAAACCCTGCTTCTTTCGGGTATTGCCCTTTCCCTTTTTTTCTCTGCTCTTACTTCTTTTGTTCAATATGTATCTAAGGAAGGAGAGCTTCGTCAGATCATCTTCTGGCTCATGGGCGGGTTCTGGGCAAGCAGCTGGAATAAGGTGCTCGGCAGTTTTCCTGTCATTTTCACAGGTGTTTTAGGAATTTTCTTTTTCAGCAGGGAGTTGAATATTCTCCTTATTGGAGAGGATCAGGCTCAGGATATGGGTGTGGAAGTGGAAATTACAAGGAAGGCCATTCTCATTCTTTCCGCCCTTGTTACCGCAAGCGCCGTGGCGGCCTGCGGGATTATCGGATTTGTGGGTTTGATTATTCCTCACATAATGAGAATTATTATCGGCCCTGACCACCGTTTTCTACTTCCCGCCTCTGCTGTTTGCGGAAGTATATTCCTTGTGTGGGTGGACACTTTCGCCCGAACTCTGATTTCACCGACTGAACTGCCGGTGGGAATAATAACTGCGCTGATTGGCGTGCCTTTTTTTCTGTTCCTGTTAAAAACAAGAAAAAAGCTGAGCGGATTTTAAATGAAATTAAAGGTTTTGAATTTAAGCTTTTCTTACGATACTATGCCGGCCTTGGAAGAAATTTCTTTTGAGGCGGAAGCCGGAGAAATATTAGGAGTTATCGGCCCTAACGGTTCGGGAAAGACCACCCTTCTTAAGTGCATAAACATGAAATTGAAACCGTTAACCGGAACGGTGCTGGCTGACGATAAAAATATTTCAAAACTTCCGCGCAGAGAAATAGCCAAATATATAGGCGTTGTCCCCCAGATTTCTTCAATTTCATTTCCTTTTACAGTTTTTGAAGTTGTTCTTATGGGCAGATATTCCTACCAGAAAAGATTTAGACAAACAAAGGAAAAGGAGGCTTCTATTGTCCGGCGCTGCCTGGAAATTACGGGTGTCAAAGACCTGTCAGCAAGGTTTATAACGGAAATTTCCGGCGGCGAATATCAGAGGGTAATCATTGCGAGGGCTCTGGCTCAGGAGCCGAAGGCACTGCTTTTGGATGAACCCACTTTACATCTGGATATCAATCATCAGATTGAAATATTGGATTTAATTTTTAATCTTGCTAAGAAAAAGAAATTAGCGGTAGTGATGGTTTTACACGACTTGAATCTTGCGGCAAGATACAGCGATAGAATAATAGCGTTAAACAAAGGAAGAATTTTTGATTCAGGCACACCCGAAAAAGTGATTAGTATGGAAAATATCAATAAAATATATGGCATTGATGTTGAAATTAATCGTAATAATAAAGGAAGCCACCTGAATATTATCCCGCTTTCAGCAAGAGAAAAATATGAGTGAAATCATACTGGATTCATTGCGTGATCTACTGATATTTGTTCCCAAAACGCTTTTTATAATGTTTATTTCTTTAACTGTGACATGGGCGCTGATCCGGAAAGGGATAATTGATAAAATAAGTTTTATCGGCAAACCTCTTACCGGAATCATCGGTTTACCCGACGAGACGGGTATAGCTTTTATTACATCTTTCGGTTCATCCCTCAGCGGGAATGTTATGTTGTCTGATTTTAATAAACAGGGAATACTGACAGACTATCAAACTTATCTTGCGTCACTGTTTAGTTCAATACCAATATATATCAAAGAGTCATTCATTTATCAAATCCCTGTAATAATACCGATTCTTGGATTTAAAGTCGGTCTAATTTATTTTGCCTGTTTTCTTTTTTCCGGGTTTGTA
>VMTI01000087.1 GCA_013791675.1 bacterium
CGGGACTCACACCTGGAGATTCTGCGAATCTCACAGGGTGTCCGTCGGGCGATGTTATTCAGAGGCTTTGTATTCGGCGAGCCGCGCTTTGAATTTTGCTTCTTCTATTGAGCCGTCCCTTAGAAGAAACCTGGCCTGATCCATCAGCGCGTTTAACTGCGCCGCATTTTCCGGCGAAGCGGAAGAAACCGCTTTTTCGGCATATTCAAAAGCGCTCATAACCGGTTCTTTGAACGCCTTAAAAGCATCCATCCCAGCAAGAGCATCGCCGGTCGACGAGAACAGCGCGTAATCATTACCCCGCTTCGCGGGACTCACACCTGGAGATTCTGCGAATCTCACAGGGCCCTGCCCCGTATAGTCTTCGGGAGAACTGTAAAAAAAACCTTTTATTGCCGGACTCTCATAACAAGCCGCGAGCATATCTATAAGCCAGTCTCTTTGTCCAAGCTCGGAAATAGGATAAAGAACATCTGCCGGAAACGCTTCTGACTCGCCTTCCGTCATGCGCGGCGCGCGGGATGAAGAATAAGGATACGAGGCTCCCGTCACTATCACGGGAAGCCCGCTTTTTGCGGAAATTATTTCCGCGCATTTAATAAAATTTTTTATCGTCGAAGAACTGACTCCATTTTCATAACAGCGCCACGGATAAAAAGAAAGCCCCGCGTAATCGGCATCTATACCGGATTTCTTCGCCTCTGAAAAATAATCAGCGCATCTTTTCGTGTCATACCACCGGGAAAGGCTCAGCATTATTTTCGCGCCGGAATCATTTTCTCTTACAGCGTCGGCGGCGGCTTTAATTATTTTGAAAGCGCCGGTTTGAATATTTTTACTCTGCCGGGCGTCATCGCCGGATGAAAACGAATCCGCGAAAACCCCGCACACGCCGTAATCGGTTTCACAGCCTATGGAATATAATTTTATTTTCAGCCCCGATGATTTAAAATCTTTTACGGTTTTGCTGACAAATTCACCGGCGGCGGCCGCTTTTTCCCCCGGCGAATACAAACTCCAAAGCGGCGGAGTGTCCTGACATTGGGATGAGCCCGGATTATCACTCAAATAAAGCACTGCGCACGGAACCATGCCGCTCTTACCCCCGCGGAGAAAATTTTTCAGCGCATATTCAAAACTGCCGCTGCCTGAGGGCGACACTTTTATTCCCGAAGCGTAATGGCTGACGCCTCTTTCGCCGAAAATAGATAAAGCTTCTTTTTCCACGCCCCGGTCAGACCATTTCATTCCGCTGTCATACATAATTTCGGTATTATCCGCCCTTACGCCGACAATGAATTTTGGTTTCGATTGCCGGCTTCGCGCTGTCAAATATACCGACGTTAAAAGCGCGGCGAAGGCTATAGAAAAACCCAACTTTGCTGAATTTTTTTTTGTCATCACGCGGAAATTTTTCCGGTGCAGGAGTTAAACCTGTCTATTTTCTCTCCCTCATTTTAACAAGAAGGCGCACAATTTCTATGTAAAGCCACACAAGCGTAACCATTAGCCCGAACGCGGCATACCATTCCATGTATTTTGGCGCGCCTGCGTTTGCTCCCTGCTCTATAAAATCAAAATCCATAACAAGATTCATCGACGCCACAACTATAACAAAAAGGCTGAAACCTATGCCCACGAGCCCGCTTGAATGTATGTACGGCACGTTCACTCTGAATAAACCTAAGGCGGTCTCAGGAATCTAATGCAACACTCACAGAGAAAAAGTAAAATAAAAGAAAGGGGGAATTGCTGTGAGGAATTGTTATTATCAAAGATTGA
>VMTI01000035.1 GCA_013791675.1 bacterium
ATTCAAGAAGCGCCCTTTCTATTATTTTATCTTGCCCGGCCTCCTGCGCAAAAACAGGCAATACGCAAAATAAAAAAAATAATATCCGACCGCAAACCCTCGCTAATTTAAAACAGCAAACAGCGCTAAACAAAGCTTTATAAGCGTCGGATGGTGTCCGTCGGGGCTCTATGAGCGAGGGGTTTTGCATGGCGCCCGAAGCGAATCGAGAGCGAGCCTCATACGTGAGCGTCCCCTCGACGCGGCACCTCCGGCGCGAATCAACATTGCAAGCGGCGGATAGTGTCCGTCGCGAAACATCAAAGTGTTGGAAAAATTTCCGCACTATTCTCTTTCCGAAATTTCCCGCATCAGCATATCTAACTGCTCTGAAGCTTCGGCAGCCTGAGCCTGCAGTTTTTTTTCAAATTCCGCGGTCAAATTTTTAAGCGCCGCCGTCTCGCGCTTTTCATGTTCAGCCTCGAGAGCGGCGATATCCGCTTTTTTAGCAACAACGTTTCGGGCAAGCTCCGCTTTCAGTTTTTCTATAATCGCATTCTGCGCGGCTATCTCGGCGGAGAGAGAATTAATTTTTTCGCGAGCCGATTCAAGCCTGGATGAAAGATCCCTCTCCTTCACAGCGTTTTTTCTCAAATCATTTTTCATATTAGATAGAAGCCGTCCGACATCGCCCATTAATCTTTCTTTTAAGGCCGGGCTCATTATAAGTTTCCTTGAAATTTCCTTTTTCATAAGCGCGTTTTCTTCTATAAGAGCGCTTATCTTCTCGTCTTTTCCTTCAAGCTGCTTCTGCCAGGCCATTATTCTGTCTTCTATCTCGCGCGTTATTTCTTTGCTTTTATCGTCCATAAAGTCTCCCTAGCGATTCCCTGCATAATCCCCTGTTCGATTCCATCGGCGGCAACCCGAACTATGTCTCCGGGAAGCACATTCATATTTTCCGCGGAAAATTTCACTTTGAGATAATTGTCTGAAGTTCCGTAAAACCATTCGCCGCGTTGCGCTTTGGCACGCCCGCCATCCGCCCCGGCGGACTTGCAGCTTCGGACATTCTGCCACGGCGCATTTTCAACAACAACTTCAAGTTTTTTACCAATAAATTTTTTCCTGTATCGCTCGGCGGTTTGTTCCGCCGCGGCAAAAATACGTTTTTGCCTTTCTTTCATAACAACCTGCGGGGTCTCCTGATACAGCGACGCGAGAGTTCCCGGACGCCGTGAAAAATGAAACACATGAGACTTACTGAAGGCTGCTTTTTCCATAAAATGCAATGTGGCGGTAAAATCCTTTTCCGTTTCGCCCGGAAAACCGTATATAATGTCCGTCGTAATGGCGGGGTTATCATAATATTTTCTTATTTCCTCAAGTGTTTTTTCAAAAACAAATGTATCATATTTTCTCCCCATTTTTTTTAATATTCTGTCGCTGCCGCTTTGAAGAGGCACAGGAAAATGAGGGCATATGAGGCCTGCGCCGGAAAGCCTTTTGATAAAATCTTTTTCAAACGGCGGCTCCAGGGAACTCATCCTTATTCTGCAGCTGTATTTTTTTCTGATAGCGTATATCAAATCAATAATATCCGAACCGGAATCTTTGTACAAATTAATGTTTGTCCCTGTAAGAACTATCTCTCCGGGAAGAACGAAGCGTCCGGCAAGATCATCCAACTCGCGCATGATAGACTCTTTATCAAAGCTTATGGGAGCGCCCCTCAAAATTGGCACAACGCAATAAGCGCAGAAATTATCGCAGCCGTTCTGTACCTTCAGAAAATAGCGGTGAAATGGGCCCTGCGGATAAATATCCCGGCCTTCGGTCTCGCCATCGGGGATGGGAATTTTACGCTTTACTTCTATGCCTGCCTCGTGAGCCTTCGCACTTAAAGAATCCGCCACGCAACCCGATAAAACAACTTCGGATAAGGGGTTTGCCTTTTTAAAAGCCAACGCCGCCTTAAACGCTTTATTTTCACTTCGTGCGGTAACGCAGCAGGAATTCACAATGCAGAGAGTTGGATTGCCCACGGAGGGCGTCCATCCGGCGGCATGAAGACGCGCGGAAATTTTTCCCGAATCAGCGCGGTTTGTTTTGCAGCCTAAAGTTTTAAGCGCAAAACTCCCGCCACGGCGGATGCGGCATTTTTTCAAAAACCGACCCCCTCGCGCCGCAGGCTGTCAATAAATTTTTTTATCTCTTTATCTTCGGGAAACCGGGGATATATTTCTCTCAAAAATTCCGCGGCTTTAATCCTGTCGCCCTTCATGTAATATATTTTAGCAAGGTTCAGCGCGAAGTTTTTTTCTTCCGGATAAAATTTAACAAGCTTCTCATAAATAGCGGCAGCGTCGTCATAACGATTCATGGAAGTGAGGCAGTTGCCCAGATAAAAAATCGCCGCCGTATCGCCGGGGTTGGCTTCCTGTATTTTTCTGAAAAGAGGTTCCGCCGCCGCAAAATCTTTTCTCTCAACCGCCGCAAGCGCTTTTGCCCGCCACTTCTCCACCGGAATACCCAATTGAGGGAGAATGCTCTGTAAATTTTTTTTCGCCGTTTCATAGGCAGGATTTATCTCCAGCGCCTTTTTATAAAGCTCATAGCTTTTATTAATATTTTTTTCGACCATATACACGTAAGCCAGATTATTCGCTATATCCGCTGAATCCGGTTTCAGCTCAAAAGCGCGCAAATAAAATTCTTCGGCTTTTTTTATATCCTTTGTTTTTTCATTTCTCAGATAATGATTGCCCAGAGCCAGAAAGTATTCGGCTGAAACAGGATTTATAGCGGCGGCCTCTCTGTAATTTTTTTCAGCATCGTCCAGTGCCCCCATGCTTTGATAGGCTATGGCGAGATTATAATATATTTCGTCGTAACCGGGATTGGCTTTGAGCGCTTCTTTATATGCCCAAACCGCCTTATCGTATTGCCCCAATCTCATATAGCAGTTGCCAAGCTCATAGTTATTATCAGTGTTCCACGCGTAGTATTGCCACGACTTCAAACAATCTTCGGCGGCCTGTTTTATATTCCCTCTGCGGGATGCGGCAAATCCGCTGAAATAACTCATTTCTCCTTTAAAATAATCCGCCTGTTTTTTTATAAAAAAAACCGTCAGCGCCGCTAACACTATTTTAAGCGCCGCGCTCATATGCACTTTTCTGACAGCTAAATACTCCCCCTGCGAACTTTCCGCCACGGCAATTCCGGCTGCCGCCCAGAAAGCCATAACCGGCATCGGAAAATTCAGCGTAACACCCAGTATATTATCGGTCATAAAACCCGCAACGGCGGAAACGCATCCGAGAAGAAGAAGGCTCCCTCCGGCAAAATAACTTTTAGCCGTCCGATAAAAAAATACCCCCCAAATAAAAGCAAAAAGTGAAAAACCCACAATACCTAACTGCGACAGCTGTTCCAGAAGCTCGTTATGAGAATTATTGGCGTGCGTTCTTAACCCTCCGAATTCCGGTTTTTCCGCGATAATTTTCCCCTGCTCAATAGGATAACGAATCTCAAAACTTCCCCAGCCGTGCCCGAATATCGGAGACTGCCGGAACATCCGTAAAGACGCCCCCCATATCAAAAGCCGCTGGCTGACTGAAGCCGATTCCCGCAATTTTAAAATGCCGCTCGACTCTATACTCAGCCTTGACCAGACAGTGGGATGATCGCGATGATAGGCCAATTTCGGAAAAACCCACGCAAGTACAAAAAGCAAAACTATAACAGCCGCTACTTTCTTTCACAAACCTTTTTTAAGCGCGAAAATAAAATATATAAAAAGCGCGACGAGCGCGCCCCCCCACGAACTTCTGGTCTGTGTAATAAGAAGCGCGAAAAAATTCAGAGAAAAAACAAATCCCCACAAAATTGTTGAAAGCGTCGTAACCGAGGACGAAAACCCCCATAGACAAAGTATGATAATAACAACTTCAAAGCTGGCGATAAAAGTGGGGTTTCCGAAAGTTGATACGCTTCGTGAGCCGTAATGATGAAGGTTTTGGGGCCATATAAAATCATGGCCGGTATACTGCATAAGGGCATACAGCGCGGAAATTGAAGCCGTAGCGACTAACGCGTAAATTAACACTTTTTTATAATAGCTGTCTTTTGCCATAAGAAATGAAATATAAAAAACAGCCAGGCAGTTAAAAATAAAAAAAATCATCCGTTTGCCCCAGAAAACAAAATAAGCCGTCTTCCACTGGGGATAATATATTACCGCTGCCGAAAGCGACAAAGTTATCAGAACTCCGTATATGGCCAACGGCCTGTCAAGATAGGTCTTCGCAAAACTTATATGTCCTTTTTTGGAAAACAATAACAACAGGATAGAAACCGCTGTTAGCGACCTGAAAATAATGTTCTGAATGATATATGGATTACGCGTTACATTCGTAAAAAAAATCAGCGGTGAAATAATGATCGCCGCCGCAAAAACCCAGAAAGCGGCTGAAAGTCCGCCGTGGCTGGCGGGGTTTAAAGCCCTTTCAGTATTTCCGCGGCTTTTTTGTCGTTGGGATCTATTTCCAGAATTTTTAGACATGTTTTTTTAGCGAGAGAATTTCTATTGAGGGCTTTATAAAAATTCAGCAGGCTTATATACGCTTCCTTGGAACCCGTTATTTCAACAACTTTTTTATAATTAACCTCGGCCTCGTCGTATTTTTTCTCCAAATAAAGAACATTAGCGAGATTCAGATACGCCTCCACAAATTCTATCTTTTTTATCTTCTGCTTTACTATGGCATCTTCAAAAGCTTGCTCAGCGTCGGCGTATCTTCCGAGCTGCACGAGGCAATAACCTTTTCTGAAAGACGAAAGCGGAAAAACCGGATCAATATCTATCGCCTGATTAAATTTTTCAACAGCTCGTTCGTATTGATTCATTTTAAGGTATATGTTGCCTTCCTGGTAATGCACCTGCACATAAATCGGGGCCATGGATAGAACATCATCGTATTTCGCTATGGTTCTCTGCGGGTCGGTGCGGGGAACGTCTTTCGGAAATTTTTTATCCCAGAGAGGATGATACCGCGGAGCTGGGTCCCATCTGTCGTTATAGACATTCCCCGTGAAATAATGAGCCATTATGAATCGCGGCCAAAGAGTAACCACTCTGTCATAATGATAAAGCGCCCGTTCCCAAGCGCCCTGTTTTGAATAAGCAATGGCGATATTGTGATTCACATCGGCAATAAAAAACTTTCTGAAAAAGAGCATGGAATAAATCGTGACGGCTATAACGGCGAACTGAAGAATTATTTTGGAAAGATCCCCGAGCCGTATTCCGTATTCCTTTTTCTCCTTTTCGGGGAAAGTCAGGGCGCCTATAACGCCTATCATCAGCCAGAACAAATGCCCCGACGACACAAAGCGCATATGAACGTCCACCTGCGCCTGAACGAACATTCCCAAAGCTCCCGACATCCAGCCGATAAGAAGAAATGTCCTGTCAACAAGCTCTTTGCGCTCCGATTTCGCGGAAACCCTCTCCAGTTTAGAGAGCTTACCCGCGGCGGAATAAAAAGTTATGAAAAGAATAAGCAGATATAAGCCGAAACCTATCAATCCCTCATCATAAAAAATTTCCAGGAATTCGCAGTGGAAATGGTCCGTTTCAGTGTTGTGCTTGCCCTCAATATGAAATATTTCAGGATGGCGGAACATAGGATACACTTCCTTAAAGCTGCCTATACTTGTACCTGCTACGGGATGCTTTTTCAGCATTTCCAGTCCTGACATCCATGTAAAAATCCTGAACTTATATGAAACGGGATTCCCCGCTCTAACAACTAAAACTATGAGCGCGGCAAAAAAGAGAGGAAGGCCGAACCTGAGGAATTTCAGCACTTTTTTTCTGTCGAGAAAACCCGCGAAAAGGGCCGTTAAAATCAGCGTCGAAGCGGTTGTCGCGAAAAATCCTATGAAACTGCCTTTCGTCACCGATATCCAGACGCCGTATGCCGCGAGAAGATAAAGAAAGGCGTAAAGAGGACTTCTGGTTTTGAAAAATTTGGCAAGCGGGAAGGCCGCCACGCCCACAAGCCATGCGCCGAAAAAGTTGGGATTGCCGAAAGTGGAAAAATTCCTGCCGCCAAAAGCGCCTTTCCACGCGTATGGGTCAAACCCCAATCTCTGCATAACGCCATAAAAGCAAACTACAAAACAGGTCAGCATTAGAACGGAAGTGAGGAATCTGGCATCTTTAAGCTTCCTGAATTCAAAAAAACCTATAAAGACAAAACCCGTGTAAATGCATCTTCTCCATAACTCGTCAAAAGACGCCCACATTTTAAAGGGCGATAAAGCGTAAGAGAAACAGCCCCATAAAAAATACGCGGTGACTGGAATAAGAAAAACGATTGTCTCCCGTGAAAAAAACAATCCATCCTCCAGTTTTTTCAGAAGAAACATACCTATAAGAAGCGAGCCTCCCACCTGAACAAAAGTTATTTTTATCGTGGCCGAATCGTATGTTTTAAGATAAAAAATCACCGCTGTTAGAAAGCACAGCGCCGGCATCAGCAAAACCAGAGCCTTGTGAAGAAAAGAAGCCATCCCGCCGCCTGAGACGGCGTTAACTCTGTTGTTTTCTTTTCCCATTCAGTTTCTCCCCGCCTCACGGGACTCACACCTGGAGATTCTGCGAATCTCACAGGGCCCCGACGCGCCTGAAAGCGCTTCGTCCGGCACTTCATTACCACGGCACAAAAAATGCCAGTAAGGCACATTGTCCGACACTGTGACACTGTCAAAGGTATCTTTAAGTTTCATAATATTCTTTCTTTCAAAGCGCTGCTCTATAGACGTAAAAAATCTGTCATACACATCCTGTTCTATTCTTTTTATTCCTTTGCCCCTATATGAATCATAAAGCGGTATAAATCTTGACATCTTAAAACGCTCCAGCATTCCGCCGAGAAGAACAAGAGGAAAATACACAAATCTCGCGCCAAGCGGCGGAATCACCGACCTTAAAAAAGCACTTTTACTTTTTGAAAGGCGGCGTCGAAAAAGAGTTACAACGCTCAATATCCATTTGAAATAAAATGCCTTGTTATCAAGAGCATAATAAAGATATACAAGCACTCTGTGCGCGGATTTTTTAAGTTTCCGCACTTCTTCAAGCGCTGGTCGGGGCAAATGATGCAGTACCCCCAGACAAAACAGAAAATCCGCATAATTCGCGGTGAAAGGTAATTTTGTCAAATCTCCCATAAAAAACAGGCAATTATCCGCGCCGGACATATTTTTTCTGGCCTCAAATATAGCGTCGGAAAAATCAACAAGCATTATTTCACCGCATATATCTTTCAGAAAATAACTGAATCTCCCGATCCCGCATCCTAAGTCGCACACACGCGCTCCACGGAGAGATTCAATATCCACAATGTCAAAATACTTAGCGAATTCTTCACCGTGAGACGCCATTATTTTGCTGTATTTGCCCCATTCCATTCCAAAGGTGTCCTGTATATCTTTTGAAAAACCCGCAGAACGCGACCGTCCCCGCGCGGCTGCAGCGCCTTGCGCTGCCAAATTTACCTGCGCCGGTATGGGTATCAGGCTTTTCTCACCGAGAATTTTTTTCACTTTATCCGTATATTCCCCGGGCTCCGACAGTATTATCACATCGTCAATAATAGGATATCTCCTTCCCCGCACTTCAACAGCATCCTTCTGCAGGTGTATATCCTCCATGCCGAAAATCTGCTTAAGCGAATTTATTTTGTTATCGTAATACATAATTTTATTCCAGTCCACATTTTAGTATAAAACCCCTCTTTGCACAATACACGCTTGACGATAAAACAAAAGACTAAATTTTGCGATATTTAAGAACCTTGTAAAGAATAGCTTAAAACAATCGCGGTATACGGCATCGACGTTAATTTCCCTTTTTCTAAACGTGTTGGCTCACCGTAATCGGAACGTAATCGGAACGGGGTATTGAAAAAACCAATGGGTTTTTGTAATTTAGCCTATGTTTGTAACTTTAACTTTTCGCGGGAAGGCCGGATTTGAAGTCATCTCTGTTTAATTTCA
>VMTI01000150.1 GCA_013791675.1 bacterium
ATAAGTTTTTCCCTCAAGGAAAAAGAGGTTTTTGCTGAGATACTGAAACGGTCATGTGAAATAATAGGCGCTGAGGGCATGTCAGTGCTTCTGCGGTCGGCGGACCCCGATTATCTGAAGTTTTACGCGGTTGAAGGCATCGCTAAAGAACTGCTGCTGAAACTCAGAAATATACCTGTCAAAGAAGGAATTGCCGGCTGGGTGTTTTCAACGGGCAAAGCTGTTTTGCTGAATGACCCTTACTCGCATCCCAAATTTTTACAGGCGGTGGACAGGCATACGGGTTACCAGACAAGAAATATTATTTGCGTTCCCCTGATATCGCGGATGAAAACGATGGGCGTCGTTGAAATTGTCAATAAAAAATCGGGAAATTTCACGCAGGATGATATGTATTTTACACAGGCGCTTGCAGGTATAATATCCGTGGTCATAAGAAATATATCTCTCTTCTCGGAACTTGCCAATAAAAACAATATGATAAAAAGCGTGCTTGACAGTATCCCGGGCGGTTTTATATCCATAAACATCGAAGGAAAAATACTGGAATTCAACGCCGCGGCGGTGCGTATCCTCGGTTTTGTTTCAAGCGCTCAGAACATGAAGTCGGAGGATATATTCAAGATGCAGCCGGAGCTGGCAGAGGTGCTAAAAGAGGTGATGAAAACGGGAAAGACCGGTAACCGTCTTATACTCAATACAAGAAAAACAACCGGTGAAAAAATTATAGTAGGTTACGGCACAATGCTGATGAAATCCGAAAGCGGCAAAATACTTGGCGGTGGAATAATATTTCAGGACCTGACGAAAATACAGGGCCTGCCGTGATTGTTAAGGCGGTAAAAAGTGAATTTGAAGAATAATAAAAAGGGAGTAAATACCCCGTCTCGCCAAAGGCGAGCCACCCCTTTTGAAAAAGGGGAATTTCAAAAAAAGAGAGGTTAAAATGGCAAGACAGTGGGTAAAAAAAGAAGTGCGGCACGACCCTTTGGTTTCGTTTGCGGCAGGCGCGGAAGCTTTTGTGCGGAAAGATACGCAAAAAGCGCTTTTAATCGTTGCCGGAGTGTGCGGCGCGGCTGTTTTGGCGTGGCTTTTAATTTCGGCGCATGTAAAAAACAGAAATGACGCTTATTCCGCTCTTATGAGAGCCGAGACAAACATCCATGCTAATCCCAATATGACGCTGGGGCTGTGTGACAAAATAATATCGGAGCAGCAGCATTCTTCAAAAACGCGCGCTCTTGCTCAGTACATAAAAGGCGACGCTCTTTATGTTAAGGAAGATTACGAGGGCGCGTTCAAACTGTACTCTGAAGCGATGCCCGGCATTTCGGAAGAATTAAAACCTAATGTTCTTTACGCTCTGGCGAAATCAAAAGAATCTCTCGGAAAATATGCCGAGGCGCTGTCTTTTTATCAGGAGTTTACGGTTGATTACGACAGGCATTATCTTTCGCCGGAAGTTTATCTTTCCATGGCGCGTATTCTTAGTGTTTCGGGCGAGTCGGCAGAAGCCGCCGCGTATATAGAAATTATTAAAGGAAGATTTCAGGGAACTAAATGGTCCAGCTATGCCGAAAATCTCCTCCCCACGCCTAAAAAGTGAATTTCTGAGGCCCGAAATAATCGCGAAGATTTCAAGAATGAACTTCGCGGGAAAAAAAATAAGCGAAGGTACTGTCGCGGGCAGCCATTCATCCCCATACAGAGGCTGTTCATCTGAATTTTCGGCTTTCAGGCCATACACGCAGGGCGATGACACAAGGTATCTTGACTGGAAAGTGTATGCCCGATGCGAGAGATTTTATATCAGGCAGTTTGAACAGGAAACGAATCTGCGCTCCTGCGTTATAATTGACAGGTCGGAATCAATGAATTTCGGAAGCTCCCGCGCGACCAAATATGATTACGCCAGAATCATCGCTTCCACACTCGCTTACATGATAATAAAAAGAGGTGACAGCATGTCGTTTTCTGCCGTTTCATCCGGCGTGGACGAATACTTTCCTCCCTCGCGCTCGACGGGAAATCTTGTCAATGTCTTAAACGCCATAGCGTCAATTGCCCCCGGAGGCGGCACAAACATAGCTTCCGCCATGGACGCTATCGGCTCTAAAATCAAAAGGAAAAGTCTTGTTATTCTTATATCGGATATGCTCACGGGAAGCGACCAGATTATAAAAAGCGTAAAGAGGTTTATAAAGCAGAAGCACAATTTTATGGTTCTTCAGGTGATAGACCCGGCTGAAGCGGATTTGCCTTTCGGCGGGAAATACACTTTTGTGGACAGCGAGACACGCGGCCGTGTCACAATAAACGCCGCCCGCGCGGCATCTTCCTACCGCCGTCAGTTTCACCAGTTTGTTTCGGGAATAGAGACATCGCTTAAAAACTGCGGCTGCGGGTACTTCAGATTTGCGGTTTCTCCAAATCCTGAGGATGAAATTCCCGAAGGGCTTTTCAAAGCGGGTTTCTCCTTTATCTGATGCTGAGATTTTTTCGCGGAGAATTTCTATATTTTTTGCCGCTCACACTTCTTCCCCTGCTGATACATCTTTTGAGCAGAAAAAAAGCTGTTATCTATATTTTCCCGTCAATCAGTCTTCTCAAAAAAGACGCGCTCAGCAAAACCGCAGATTTCAATCTTATGAGCGTTCTGCTGCTGTTGATAAGAACGGCGGCTTTGTTTTTCCTTATTATGTATTTTGCGGGGCCTTCTTTTGTGCTCGGTAAAAAACAATCCGTCATAGGAGAAACGGCGGTTTTCGCGGATTATTCCTACTCAATGAACAGAACATTCGCTGGCTCTGCGCTTTGGGACGAAGCGAAAAATGCCTCGGGGGCGATTGTCAAAGAGCTCGCGGAGGAAAAACCGTCTGTGTTTATTTTTAACAAAGGTTTTTCTTTTGAAGGCCGCGGCCCCGACGGCGTCGCGAGCCTTGCGGCGAAAAAAAAGCCGTGTGATGTTTCCGCCGGTTTTTCAGGGGAGCTTTCAAAATTTCTTTCAAATAACAGCAATATAAAACGCGTTTTTGTTATTTCAGATTTTGCGCGCAATACTTTTACGGATGAGGTGAAAATTCCGCCGGGCGTGGAGCTTGTGTGCCTCGGCACGGGAGAGTCGCGCCCCGGCGCGCTTTCCACAAAAAATTTTTATATACGCTCCTGCGAAATTTATAATGAGCATATCGTGGTTTTACCGTCGCGAGCGCCGAGCGAAAAAGCTGAGTATTCGTTATCTGTGTGGAGCGGTTCCCGGAAAGTCAACAGCACAGCTTCGGCATCTTTTGCGCAATCATGCGCCATAACGGTGCCCGCGGAATATTCTTCAGGCAGAATTGAAATTGACAATGCCGATGCTTTGATGGAAGATAATGTGTTTTTTTATTCCCGAAAGGCGAGGCCGAAAACCGTTGTTCCTGTTTTGCGCGCAGAATCCTTCGCACTCTCAAAAGACGGAGGGTATTTTATCAGAAAGATTATTGAGCGCTCCTCTTTTTTCAGCTCCGAAATAATTTCCGATACAGGAGAATTCAGGAAAAAACTTAAAGAAGCCCGCGCCGCTGTTATTACGAATTTCGCCGGTTTTTCCCCGGCGCTCGCTAAAGATCTCCGCGAGTGGATAGCGCAGGGAGGATTGCTGATTCTGTTTCCGGGAGATAAAACCGTTCCGGAAGAAATGAACCTCGCGCTTTCGGATTTTTTGCCCGGCCGCGTGTATCCTGTTAAAGAGGTGTCTTCCACGGAAGCCGTTTCATTGGAAATCCCGTGGTCGAACAATGCTTTCACCGCGGAACATTACAGCAAGCTCAGTGTTTTGAAATTTTTTCCCGTCAGGTGCAGGGAAGACGCCCTGGAACTTATAAAAGCGGGTGACGAAACTTTATCTTCCGCCGTTAGATTCGGCGACGGCGCGGTGATTCTTTTTTCGGTGTCGGCGGATATGGAATTCTCTAATCTTCCCGTTGTGGCGGGTTTTCCGCCTTTTTTATTAAGGTCTCTTGAGTATTTTGTTTATGAGAGGAAAGAGCTCAGGAAAAATTATTTTGTGGGCGAGAAAATTGAGCTTCCCGGCAGTGCCCGCGCATTGACGCTTTCAGGAACTCCGATCAAACTCCAAAATACTCCTGACGGCGGAAAACTCAGCGAGCCCGCGCTCGTTCCCGGACTTTATGAGGCGACGGGCCCGGGCGGCTCTGAAAGCATAGCCGTTAACCTTATAAGAAACGGTGAGAACGATCTTTCCGTTATGTCGACGGGCGAGATAAAGAAAATTTTTCCGGGTGCCGAGTTTTTTAATATAAAAAATCCGGAGAAAGAAATCGCCCAAATCTTGCGGGGAAAAAATCTGTCGGATACGTCTCTCTTTATTTTTATGGCGCTTCTCTGCGCTGAAATATTTCTTGCTTATAAACTACGTTCTTAAATGGCAGTTTGAAAATGCAGCCGAAGGTGCGCCGTGGCGTAGACGTCCCCATTTTCCCCATTTTCCCCCATTTTCCCATTTTCCTTGTAAAGCACAGTGCCTATTTGTATAATGAAAAACCGTGGAAAATGAAAAAGTCATAAAAACCGCAGTTATCGGGGTCGGACATCTCGGCCAGCATCACGCCAGGCTTTATTCTATTATGAAAGGCGTGGAGCTTGTTGGGGTTTCCGATACTGATGAAAAGACCGGCCGTCAAATAGCGGCCAAATACGGCACGCGTTTCTGGGCCAATCCTGATGACCTTATAGGAAAAGTGGACGCGGTTAATATCGCCACTCCCACGATTTATCATTATCCGTCCGTGAAAAAGTTTCTTGAAAACGGCGTGCATGCGCTTGTTGAAAAACCTATTACCGCCGACCCCGCCCAGGCGCAGGCGATGGTGGATATAGCCGATTCCAAAAATGTCATACTGCAGGTGGGGCATGTTGAGCGTTTTAACGGCGCCGTGATAGGGGCGCGGGAATATATAAACAATCCGAGATACATAGAAGTCATCAGAATTTCACCATATCCTAAAAGGTCGCTTGATATAGGAGTTGTGATGGATTTGATGATACACGACATAGACATAATACTCAGTTTTGTGAAGTCGGATGTTGTGAAAATAGATTCAACCGCGACGGCTGTCCTTTCTAAAAACGAAGATATAGCGAACTGCCGTATAACTTTTGAAAACGGCTGCGTGGCATCAGTCACGGCATCGCGCATATCTTATAAAGCGGAAAGAAAAATCAGGATTTTTGAGGAAGACAGATATATTTCTCTGGATTACGGTAAGCAGAAAGTTACGGTTTACCGCAAGAAAAAAGACAAAGTTGAGAGCATAAAAGATATTGAGCTCAAGCGTCCGCGCATAAAGAAAACCGAGCCGCTGGCTGAGGAGCTTCAGGATTTTATAAGATGCGTGAGAGAAGGCCGCTCTCCTCAGGTGTCGGGGCGCCACGGCCTTAACGCGCTAAAACTGGTGCTGAGGATACTGGGCAATATTAAAAACACGCCGGCGCCCGCGCTCATCAGTGGATGAGGCGAAATTTGTTGAGTCAAAATAAGTCACGAAAGTCCCGGCGGAACCGGTCCGGCGCCATCGCTCCCCACGATATGATTCTTCTTGAAAGCAATTACAGGGAGCTTGTCAGATCGACTCATGAACTGATACAGATTCTGCGTCCCGACGGGTCTTTTGAATATGTAAACAGAGCCTGGCGCCAAGCTATGGGTTACAGCCGTAAAGATGTGAAAAGCTTGAACATTTTTGATATTATCCGGAAGGATTATAAAAAAGACTATATTTTAAAATTCAAAAAAGTTATGTCAGGTGTACGGCTGAAAGAATTCATAACGGTTTTAATCAGCAAAAAGGGAAGGGATATTTTCGTCAGAGGCACAGTTGTCCCCAGAATTAAAAACGGCAAAGTGGTTGAGGCGTTTTCATTTTGTGAAAATGTGACGGCTCTGGAAAAATCAACAATAGAGCTGAAAAATATCAGAATAGAGTTTAAAACCATTTATGATTCTACGGGTTACGCTTTTATGATTGTGACTCCGGATGAAGGATTTTTAAGCTGCAACAAAGCCACTTTAAAGATGTTCGGCTGCAGAAAAGAAAGCGAGTTTACATCTCATTCTCCCTCATTTTTTTCTCCCCGCCGCCAGAAGGACGGAGAATTGTCTTCTGTTAAAGCGCGAAAAATGATGAACATCGCTCTTAAAAAAGGTGCTTATTCTTTTGAGTGGGTTCATAAAAAACTTCCTGGAAAAGAATTTTATGCCAATGTTCTTTTGAACAGGATGGTTATTAAAAACAAGAAAGTTCTTCTGGCCGTGGTGACGGACATAACAAAGGCAAACCAGGCTGAAGAAAAACTGGCGAAGGCAAACATGGAATTGGTTGAAACAAATAAAAAACTAATGCGGCTGGCTTTGAGAGATTCTCATACCGGCCTTTTTAATCACAGGTATATGGCGCAGACGGTTGAAGCGGAGTTTTTCAGGGCCAAGAGAAACGTTAAGCCGCTGGCTGTGTTGATGCTGGACATTGATTTTTTTAAGTCGGTAAACGATATTTACGGCCACAGGTTCGGAGATATGGTGCTTAAAGAGTTCGCGGAAGTTATTTCCGGCGAGGTGCGGCAATATGATATTGTGGCGAGGTACGGCGGAGAAGAGTTTGTGATAATTCTTCCGGGCGCCACGCGCAAGACAGCTTTTTCCTTATCACAGAGGATTCTTGATAAATTGTCATTGTATTCTTTCGGCACGGCAGGCCAGACAATAAAAATTAAGGTGAGCATCGGAGTTGCCGCCTACCCGGAAGACGCCGCGCAGAAAGGCATGGCGCTTATAGATATTGCCGACGGTATAATGATGAAAGCCAAAGAGGACGGAGGAAACAGGGTTTATAGTTCTTTGGAGGCCGACGACAGGCCTTCTATTATACAGGACGCTTCCCAAAAAACTGTCAGCATAAAAAATCTTAGCATGACAATAAAGAGACTGAGCAAGAGGGCTAATCAGAGTCTTGTGGAGGCGATATTCGCTTTCGCGAAAACCATAAAATTCAAGGACCCTTATACGGGGGATCACGTGGAGGAAACGGTTCATTACGCGCTTATGCTCGCGCGGGCGCTGGGGATTTCCTCTAAGGAAAGAGAGCTTATTAAGCAGGCGTCGATTCTTCATGACCTCGGCAAGATAGGAATAAGCGGAAAACTTCTCAGAAAGAAAGGAAACTTAACGGATGCCGAATTCAAGGAAATAAAGAAACATTCCCAAATAGGCGCGGACATACTTAGCGGCGTGTTTGGATTAAGCGCAATTGTGCCTTTGATTTTATATCATCATGAGTGGTGGAACGGGATGGGGTATCCCGCCGGATTGAAAGGAAATGAAATTCCTATGGGTTCCAGAATAATAGCCGTCGCCGACGTGTACCAATCGCTTATTTCCAAAAGGTCTTACAGCCGCATTTATTCGGAAAAAGAGGCGCTTGAAGTTATAAAAAAAGCCGCGGGAAAGCAGTTTGATCCGGCGATTGTTAAGGTTTTTGAAAAAGTTATCAAAAAATATTTAAAACAGCGGTAGTTAAAAGAAATATTGTCAGGAGGATAAGCGAATTTTGAAAAAGCAAAATTTAATTAAAACTCTAAAAAGAAACCTAATTGGTTAATATCCAGATTATGCGGACATTTACGCAGATGAGGCAGATGATGTTGTCATATAAGGATTTAAAAGCTAAAATGGAAAGCAAGATAGGATAAACAATTCCATATAGTTTTTCAGGCGTTGAAACAGATGTTGGAGCCG
>VMTI01000061.1 GCA_013791675.1 bacterium
CACACCGCCTATTAAATATTCGTCTGCGCTGGTGGTGACGGTTTCGTTTAACGTTTCTTCATTCCCTGTGGAGAGATTGCTTAAATTAGTGTAAAGCCGGTAACCGTCAATTTCAAGAATATTGTACGGCATATACATCATGTCCGTGTATTCATCTTTAACAAGGCCTTCAAAATCCCCGTGCATTCCTTTCAGCCTGAAAGAAACATCTTCAACGGCAAAGACATTGACCGTCGTCAGACAGATTAAACTCATCATTAAAATTAAAGATTTTTTCATTTTTGCTCCCCCCGGAAAATGATTTTGAAATTCGTCACAAACAGCTGATACTGTATTTTATCGTTATTGTACAATTCCTGTTCCGCGCGCCGCTTAAGCGCACTACATTTTATGGTGTTTCTCACTATGCGATTATGTTAACAAAAAGAGCCGGCTCATTGCAAATAAAATTTGCCGCTCTTTTAATTTTTCAGATTTTTGCTAAAATACGGTTCATTGCGGAGAGGTACCCAAGCGGCTGAAGGGGCGGGTTTGCTAAACCTGTAGGGGTCCGTAAGGGCCCGCGAGAGTTCAAATCTCTCCCTCTCCGCCATTACTTGACATTTATTGAGAGGAGCAAGCCAATCCGCCTACGGCGGACGATGCTCGAGTTAAAAAAAATTCCGTCAGGAAATTTATTTGCGGTCAAATCTCTCCCTTGATTTTTGTCGTCTTTGTTGTTAAAATCCCCTTACATTATGAATTTTATCAGTAAATATGAACTCGTGAAAACGGCAAGGGGAAAAGTTCCCGTTGATATTCTTTTCAAAAATGCCAAGCTTGTAAATGTTTTTTCCGGCAGGATAGAAAAAACCGGAGTCGCCGTGCACAAAGGCGTTGTCGTGGGTTTCGGAAATTACAAGGCTAAAAAAACAGTTGACATAAAAAACAATTACATCGTTCCAGGCCTTGTGGAAGGGCACATACACACAGAAAGCTCAATGCTGGAAATGGGAGAATTCGTAAAGGCGGTTCTGCCCTACGGCACGACCACCGTTATATGCGACCCTCATGAAATAGCCAATGTTCTGGGCCTGGAAGGAATAACCTATATGCTTCAGTCGGCAAAATATCAGCCGATGGACATATATTTTACGCTGCCTTCAACGGTGCCCGCCACTAATATGGAAACTTCGGGAGCAAGGCTTTCGGCGATTGACCTCATGCCTTATTTTTCACAAAAATGGGTTGTTGGCCTCGGAGAAGTTATGAACGTGCCCGGCGTCCTTGAAAATGACAGAGAAACTTTTGATAAATTAAAAATAGCTTCCGGCAAAGTCATAGAAGGCCACGCACCCGGGCTTATGGGAAAAGACCTTTACGCCTATATAACAAGCGGCATCCACAGCGACCATGAATCGTTCGGAAAAGAAGAAGCTCTTGAAAAACTTTCAGCGGGCATGACCATCATGATACGGGAAGGCTCCGTGGCTAAGAATCTTAAAACGCTGGCGGGCCTTGTCAACGATAAAAACCAGAGCCGCTTCTGCCTTGTCAGTGATGACCGCAATCCAATTGACCTGGTGGAGAAAGGGCATCTGGATTACACTATAAGGAAAGCTATCAGTTTAGGCGTGGATCCTGTCTCCGCCATAAGAATGGCCACCATTAATCCGGCCCGGCATTTCGGCCTCCGCAGCGCCGGAGCTGTCGCACCAGGCTATTTCGCGGATTTTATAATTGTGGACAATCTGTCCAAATTCAAAGTTATGGCCGTATATAAGCGGGGCGAGGAAGTAGCGCGCGATGGGAAAGCTCTCAAAATCAGAAAAACCAAACCCGTGCCGCTGCGCAGCAGCATAAATGTCAAATGGATAATGCCCGCGCATTTTAAACTGCCGGCTAAAACAAAAAAAGTCAATGTAATAGAGCTTGTTCCCGACGAGCTTATAACAAAAAAACGCGTTATGGCCGTAAAAACGGAAAACGGTTTCGCCGTATCAGATACAAAAAACGATGTCCTGAAAATTGTTGTTGTTGAACGCCATAAGACGACGGGCAACATTTCCCAGGGTTTCGTAAAGGGATTCGGCCTCAAAAAAGGCGCGCTCGCCTCATCCGTGGGACATGATTCTCATAATATAATATGCGTCGGATGCGACGATGAAAGTATTTATCAGGCGGTGCTGGCAATTATAAAATCCGGCGGCGGCTTGTGCTGTTTCCGCTCCGACAGGCAGGAAATTCTACCGCTTCCCATCGCGGGCATTATGAGCGACAGGGACCTTTCCTTTGTTTATAAAAAAATGAAGCGCCTGCACAGCGCCTCTTCCGCCATGGGGTGCGAACTCGCCGATCCGTTTATGGTGCTTTCTTTTCTCGCGCTGCCGGTCATACCTGATTTGAAAATCACGGATAAAGGCCTGGTGGACGTGACAAAGAATAAATTTACGAAACTTTTTGTCTGAATAATAGAGTTCACTCTAAAAAGAGCCTTTTCGGGGTCATTTTGAGGCGCTTCGTCCGCCGTGGCGGGAGCGTAGTAACGAGAAATCTAAGATTCCTCGCGGAGCCTGCACTGAACGAAGTGAATGTGCTCGGAATGACAGGAGAGAGGGACTCGGAATGACAAGGGGATAAAAGGAGGAAAATGTGGCTGAAAGCGAAAATAAAAAGAGGGTTATTGTTATTGTTCTTGACAGCGTCGGCGTAGGCGAGATGCCGGACGCCGCCCAATACGGTGACAAAGGCTCGGACACCCTGGGGCATCTTGTTGATAAATTCGGTGGATTGGATTTACCGAATCTGGAGAAACTCGGTCTGAGTAAGATAAAAAATCTTCATCCGGGGAAAGAGCCTATGCCAGCCGAGGGCGCCTATGGCAAAATGACGGAGATATCAGCCAGCAAGGACACGACGGCTGGGCACTGGGAAATCATGGGAAGCCCGGCGAGGAGGCCCTTCCCGACTTATCCCGACGGATTTCCCAAAGATTTGCTTGAGACTTTCAAAAAAGCCGCGGGCGTTAACGGAATACTCGGCAATAAAGCTTCCTCCGGCACGGTTATATTGGAAGAGCTCGGCGAAGAACATGTAAAAACGGGCTTCCCCATAGTCTACACTTCCGCCGACAGCGTCTTTCAGATAGCTGCGCACGAAAAATATTTCGGGCTGGACAGGCTTTACCGTGTCTGCGAAAAAGCCAGAGAAATCCTTACGGGCCCTCACGCGGTAGCTCGTGTCATAGCGAGGCCTTTTACAGGAGAGCCGGGAAGTTTTGAGAGAACGACAAACCGTAAAGATTACGCCATCCAGCCGGTGTCAACCACGCTTCTTGACCTTGCCTCGGCTTCGGGAATCAATGTCGTGGGCGTCGGAAAAATAGGCGATATTTTCGCGCACCGGGGCATTAGCGAAGAACAGCACACCGGCCTCAACGCTACAGGAATAAAACAGACAATAGCGGACATAAAAAGAGCCCCCGCCAAAAAAGAACTTCTGTTTGTAAATCTGGTGGATTTTGACAGCCTGTTCGGCCACAGAAGAAATTCACAGGGATATTATGACGCTTTAAAGGAATTTGACGCGGCTCTGCCGGAGATAAGAAAATCCATGCTGAAA
>VMTI01000205.1 GCA_013791675.1 bacterium
AGGAGCAGAGCGACGACGCTGGCGGCTGGACAAAGGGAGCGTACGAAGGCGCTTGTCCGCCGAAGAGGCGGACATTGTGCCGGAGGGGCGCGACCGTCTTTGAGCGAGGCGCCGGAGAATCCGGACGATGATCGGACGGATGGTCGGAGGCGCCGAGCTATATCATTTCTTCAAATCCTTTTTCTTTGATTTATGAATTGTGTTTGGTAGTATGAAAGTGATGGTTTTATGAGATTTTGCCGTGCAGAAACGTCAATAAATCTGGATTCAATTTTTGTTGAATCGGTTTCTGCGGAAGCGTCTCATGAAAATCTTTTTACACGTCTTCGTTGATAGTATTTTTTGTTTGCCCCGCCGGTATTATATCAGTTTTAAATCAGAAAAGCGGATAATAACTGTTAACGCGGGTTGAAATTCGGGCAGGATTATGATAATTTTTACAAGCGGGAACGATTTAAATGTTCCGCATAACGGGAGGGGATAACAATGTTCAGGCCACAGATAAAAGTTTTTGACTGCACGATTAGGGATGGCGGATTGATAAATAATCATGACTTCAGTTATGATTTTGTGCGCGCGGTGTATAAAGCTCTTTCCGCGGCGGGGGTGGATTATATTGAGCTGGGGTATAAAAATTCCAGCAGACTTTTTTCTAATAAGGAATACGGCCCGTGGAAATTCTGCAGCGACGAGGATATTCTTCGCGTAACAGAGGGTATTGAGTCTCATTCAAAAATATCCGTTATGGTGGATGTGGACCGGGTGGATATGGAAGAGGTGAAGAGCGCTTCCGAAAGTCCGGTGGACATGGTCAGAGTGGCGGCATACGTCAAGGACATAGACAAGGCGATATTTCTCGCCAATAATTTCGCGGCGAAAGGCTATGAAACGACGATAAATATAATGGCGATTTCACGTGACCAGGGCCCGGAGTTGGACGAGGCGCTTCGTCAGATCGGGGAAGAAAGCAAAGTTCTCGCCGTCTATATTGTGGACAGCTTCGGAGCGCTCTATCA
This sequence comes from bacterium, assembly GCA_013791675.1. Taxonomy (GTDB): domain Bacteria; phylum CG03; class CG03; order CG03; family CG03; genus CG03. The sequence goes on from VMTI01000205.1 coordinate 1,017, forward strand.
GGAGCAGGTTGAATACCTGGTTAAAAAATTCAAAACATATTTGAAAGATAAAGAGGTGGGTTTTCACGGGCACAACAATCAGCAGCTCGCTTTCGGAAATACCATAGAAGCTATAATTCACGACGCGAATTTTCTCGACGGGACAGTGTACGGAATCGGCCGCGCGGCGGGGAATTGCCCTCTTGAGCTTCTTATAGGTTTTCTGAAAAATCCGAAATTTAACATAAGGGCGGTGCTTGACCTGATATCAAAGGAATTTATTCCTTTGAGGGAGAAGATAGAATGGGGCTACATCATACCCTATGCCATAGCGGGCATGATGAACCAGCATCCGAAGGCGGCTATGGCTTTAAGGAACAGCGAATCAAAAGAAAATTACAGGGAGTTTTACGAAAGTTTAGTGGATGTTGAGATGGATTGAGACGGCACTCGTGGACATAACAAAATTCAAACAGCTCCCGGTAATGGGCATTGTCAGGGGGATTTCCACGGAGCATGCCCGGGCGCTTGCCGAGTGCGTTATATCTTCCGGGCTGAAAACGCTGGAAGTGACGATGAATACCGAAAACGCGGGGGAAGTTCTTAAAATCATAAAAAAAACAGCAGGGGCATCTCTTATGCTCGGTGCGGGAACGGTTCTTACCGCCGATGATTTTAAAAAGGCGGTGGATTCCGGCGCGGAGTTTATTGTTCTGCCGACGCTGGTAAAAGAAGTTGTGGAGTTATGCGTTAAAAATAATATTCCGGTATTTCCCGGCGCGCTGACTCCGGGGGAGATATATCTCGCGCATCTTGCCGGCGCGGCAATGGTCAAAGTTTTTCCAGCCAAGTTTTTCGGACCGTCTTATTTCAGGGAAATTAAGGGGCCGTTTAACGATATTGAACTTCTCGCTTGCGGCGGGGTGAACGCGGGAAATATAAAAGCATTTTTCGCATACGGCGCCTCGGCGGCGGCGTTCGGCGGAAGCATATTCAAAAACGATCTGATGGAATCAGGAAACTTTGACGTCATAGAGCGTTCAATAAAAGAACTTATCGCCGCGTATAGATCGTAACCTGTATTAGGAACCGCCCCTAATATCATTTGAAACGGGCGTCGTCCGGAAAAAGCTGACCCGCTTTTTTTGCGGTCTCGTGCGCTTCTTTTTTGTATCCGCCCTCGCGCAATGACTCTATTAGATAATAGTAACTTTGCGGTTCCGGATAATTCGCGACAAGCCAGCTTATGTGGGGCACCGCTTTGGAGTAAAGACCGGAGCGCATATAAAAATCGCTGATTATTATTCTTGTTCGGCGGTAATAGGGATCTATTTCCAACATTTGCAGGTATATTTTTTCGGCTTCTTCATAATTGCCCGAGCCAATCGCGGCATCGGCCCGGTTTTTTAACTGAGGCAGCCCCCAGACTCCGTCCATTTTCACCCTGCAGTAGTCATCATCAAAAAGAGGCCCTTTTTCGCGCATGCCGTCCATATACGTGATTTTGTTTTGCGGCTCAAAAACGAGGCTGTTAAAAAAAGGCACATACTCAACCTTTGCGGGAGGCGTAGTTTCGCCGGCGGGATGTATTTTAAAAAGCCGGTAATATTCGTTTTGATAAATGAGAGTAAAATATTTTAGATTGTTTTCATCAAAATGAAGTTTATACGCGGCGCAATCCTTAAACAAATTCATTGCGTCCACCTGATAGCGCATGGAATTGGCTGATTTATCAAACAGAAATTCCCAGTGATAAATCATATATTCGGCGGAATATTTTTTCGCGTAGTCATAGAGATTTTTTTCGGTCCCGTAAATGCTTTTATAAAATTCTTCCGTTTTGTCGCGGATATTTTTTTCTTCATAGTGGTTATGAAGAACGGTTGAGAATGCGGAATTTTGAACAATCTCCGGCGCCAGCCCTATATTGCAGAGAATAACGCTTCCGGGAGGGAGATTGCTGTTCATGAGGTTTATGAGCGATTGCTTATAAGAGTTGATTCTGTGGGGAATATTCCGCAGTTTTGGAAGGGTTGTGTTCCATTGCATAAACGCTCCCGCGAAAAAAAACGCGGCGGCCGCGAAAGTATATTTTTTGTTTTTCAGGAACTTCGCCCCAAGAGGCATAATCATGCACAGGAAAAAAATGACAAACACGTAAAGACGTTTCACGAGCATGAAAAGAATTAAAAAACCCGCCAGCAGAGCCAGAGAAATAAAAACGCCGCTATCTTTTCTTTTTATAAGCCGCATGATGCCCGCGAAGAGGCCGGGGATAGCGAAAATAAAGGCGATAAGAAAAATATCTTTTGTGAATTGTATTCCAGGGCTCACAAAAGACGACTGCCACAGAACCTTTGTGTCGAAAGGCAGTTTTTTCACTTCGCCTTCAAAAGTGGGTTTGTTCCCCAGATAGCGTATTTTGTTGAACATGAGTGTATAAACATGCGCGTAATTTTTAGCGTGCTCCTTAAGCAGCGGCCTTGAAACCGTGTAAATGAGTCCGCCTAGTATAACAAAGACCGCCGCCGTGACGGCTTTGTTTTTCGCCATAACCCGTAATTTTGAACTGGTAAGATGTGTCAGCAGAAAGGTGTAGCCGAGTATCTGGCTGAAAGAGAGGAGAAAATAACCTCCTCGAAGAACGGGAACAACGACGCCAGCTGCCGTAAGTATCGCGATGACAGGCGCGAGTAGATTGAAAATATTTTTCCGCTCATCCGGCCGGCATATATAGAGGAAGCACAGGATGGCAGTGAGAATGAGATAAAAAAATTGGCTCACGTGCCAGGCGCTCACGGCTCCGGCAAGAAGGGCGCCCACTATTATGGGATACACTTTCCGGCGGCTTTTGAGGGATTTCAAAACAAAAGCAAGCGCTAAAAACATAAGAGGCAGAGCAAAATCCTCCTCGACGAGGCCCCCCGCTATTGTCCTGGAACCTGACGCGAAACTCGTGACATAAAAAGCGCATGCCGCTAGAGAAAACAGCCGGCCGGATGAAAGGAGCCGCGCCGCCTTGTAAAGCGCTATAACGGAAAGTGAGGAATAGAGGAACATAAAATAAATAACGAATTTATGAAAGGGCATTTTGAAATGAAAAATTCTGTAGGTGTGCCCGAGCACCCTCTGCGAAACGGTGGTGAAATATTTTTTTACGTTGAGGCCTTCCGGATATTGTATACGAGTGTCAATGTCGGGGATTTTTTTGCCTTCGGAAACAAGCTTCGCGTATCTGTATCTGGTGGCTTCCTCCACTCTGAACAGGCCGAATTCCCCGGCCTTGATATCGCAACCCCTGTCAAAGATATTGAGTTTCATAAAAAACGCCGCCGCGAAAAGAAAGAACACGCAAAGCGCCGAGGCGTATGAAACCGCGGCAGAATGTCCGCCGTGGCGGGGTGGAACGTTCGATGTGACAGGCGGAATGGCCGAAGCCGCGCACCGCATTGATTTATTTTTTTTAACTTTTTTTCTCATTTCATATTTCCGTTCCGGTTAATTCAATGTTATGATAAGAAATTAAAGTCAAAAGTTAAAGGCGGTATTAAGGAAATGACGGATAAAAAAACTGATTTGTGCGCTCAGGCCGAAAAGTTTATTTTCGCCGGGAATTATGCTTTGGCTCTCAAGGCTGCTCTTCGCGCCCGAAAAACTGCGGAAGACAAAGAGCGCTCGCGAAAACTGCTTGTGTGGATATACCGCATGATGGGGAAGCCTGCGAAAGCGCTTTGTTATCTCAAGCAGAGGCCATCTGACGCCGACAGCTTATGCGAAGAAGCCATTCTTTACAGAATGCTGTGCGATTTTAAAACGGCGCGGGAAAAAATATCGTCAGCTTTGCGGATTTATGTTTCGAAAAAAGACAGAGAAGGAATTGCTTTCGCAACTTGGACCCGCGGCGGAATAGAGAGATACGGAGGCAATCCCCGGAAAGGACGCTTTTATTTTCAAAAAGCTCTGCCTCTGACAAAAGAGCTGTCCGCGAAGGGATATGTTCTTTGCGGCGCAGGCGG
>VMTI01000200.1 GCA_013791675.1 bacterium
GGAAGAAAGTCCGAATAAAAAGAGCGCGCAAATTATAATGAGAAGATGAACAGGGAAAAGAACGCCGGGAAATGAAAGCTTCGCTTTTTTTCTGTCACGCGCGAAGAAGAGCCCAAGAATAACGAGAAGAGACAGGATGCTTCCCGCGGTTTGGGTGAGAAGTATGCATGTGTAAGGCAGAAGAGTGAGGTTCCCGCGATTTTTTTTATCCGCCCACGAGGCTAAAAGTGGAAAGCTTATCAGAAGAAAGCTGGCGAGAAAATTTGGATTACCCAGAGTTGAATATATTCTTCCGGAAAAAGCTCCAGCCGAACCCGATAGCAGAAAAGTGGTTTTTTGAATTATGCCCACCGCGCACACAATGATAACGGCGTAAGCTGTGAAATTCAGCGCCTTGTTCCGCGCGGAGGCGTCAAGAAAAAAATAAAGCAGCAAAAGAGGGGTTGTCGCGGATAATTTCAAAAGCGCCACATCAATGTTTGAGGCGGCCGTAAGAGATAAAAAAGTGCTGAGAACAAAGATGACAAGAACAGGCGAGAGATTCCCCGCATACAGTTTCTTTCGTTGAAATAATGTTTGCGCTGCCGCAGCGCTTATGAGGGCGCCGGCTAAAACTGTTTTTATAAGATAGGGGTCCTGCCCGAAAGGATTGACGGCAAGCGCTATAAGCAGGAAAAGGAACGCCGCCAAAATTTATTTAAGCCACTGTTTAATCATGGCCGCGTATTTGTTTATAATTTTCAGAGCTTCTTTTTTTGACGGAGCTTCGCAGGAAAGATTAAAGCTGGCTTTTTCCGCGTTGGGCATAAAAAGAAGCCATGAGTTTTTTTCTATCAGCTTGATTCCGTCCACCAGCTCGGTTTTTGCCGACGGAAGAGATTCAACAAGTTTTCTCATTAAAAAACCTCTCTTTTCCCACGGGCAATAAACGGACCGCGTGATAATTTCGGGTTCCTTCACTTTTGAAGCTGCCTCGGCGAGAGTTATTCCAAGCGACGCGCACAATTCAATAATTTTGCATGCGCTGAACATTCCGTCAAAACTCGGCTGAAATTCGGGGAAAATAAAACCGCCCTTGCCATCCGCTCCGAAAATTATATCTTTTTGCTGGCATGCTTTCATAAGCCGCTGCGGTGTCGCTCCGGCGGACGCGACTTTTAGACCGTATTTTTCCGCTATTTTTTTCGCCTGCATTGTGCAGTTTACGGGCAGGCATATTTTGCCTTTCGGCTTTGTCATTCCCAGAAGAGATAGAACAACAAGGAGCGCTTTCTGAGAATGGATCCTGTTGCCGTCGCCGTCTATAAGAAATAATTTTTCACCGCCCACATCAAACATTACGCCCATATCGGCTTTCACCGATCTTACTACGCTGGATACTGTTTCAAGAGATTGAACAAATTCTTCATGTGTTTTGCTCGTGCGCTGCGCATGGAGGACGCCGTTTAAGGATATTGTTTCTATTTTCAGGCAGCCGAGTATTGACGGAAAAATGAGCGATGCCGGCGAAAAGGCGTAATCACAGACTATTTTAAAACTTTTTTTTCTTATGACGTCGGCCGAGAGGCTGCTCAAAAAACCTTCTCTGTAATATTCGGAAGCCCGCGGCGGCAGTATTATCGCGCCCACCTCGTCAATGCCGGCTCTGCTTATGTCGTCTTTAAAAAAAGTCTGCTCTATGGCTTTTTGTTTTGACGGCGATATTTCGCAGCCGTTTTCGTCAAAAAACAGTATATCTATTATGCGCGGGTCAAAAGGGGACATGCGCACGTGAATGCCTCCGGCTTCGCCTTCCTTTCCGCTTTCATATCTTACGACGGGAATGGGCATGGTTCTGAGATCGCCGACTTTTACGCCGGTGGATATCAATCCGGCAATTATAGACCTTTTTATCATTCTTGAATTCTGATTGGCGTCGCGGGATGTCAGGATATAGTTACCTTTGCCTATTTTATCGCCCAGCGCGGCGCCGAGGCGCGTAGCGAATTCAGGGGTTATTTCTATGTTAGCGAGGCCGTTTATGCCGTGGTTTCCGAAAAGATTTCTGGAAAAGCGGTCAGACCATATTACAGAACTGTTCACAAAAGCGCCTGATTCCACTGTTTTTTGAGGCCACACTTTTATATGGGCCTGAAGCGTGGCTCCGGAGCCTATATCGCAGTTGTTTCCTATCACCGCCCCTGGAGATGTTTTCACATTATCCGACACCATTGTCCGGAAACCGATTATAGTTTCTTTTATGTCGCAGTGGTGGCCGCAGACGGAGCCCTCCTGCATCACGCTTCTGGATAACTTGGAGTATTTGCCTATGCGGCAATTGTTGCCGAAACACGAATCGCCTATTGTGGCGTAGTCTTCTATTATGACATTATCGCCGAATATGGCGGGGCCGTCAAATTTTATTTTTTCCGGTATGACGGTGTTTTTCCCCGCCCACACGGAGAAACCGTTTCTGATGATTTTACTCGATTTGATGCTAAGTTTTATTTTACCCGCCATCACGTCATAATGGCTGTTGAGGTATTCGGTGAGATTGCCGACGTCTTTCCAGTAGCCGGGGCAGATGTGCCCGAAAAGGCGCTCTTTGTTTTCAAGAAGCGCGGGGAATAAATTTTTGGAAAAATCCATTTCTCTGCCCTCGGGGAGGTACTTGAATATTTCGGGCTCAAAAATATATGTGCCCGTGTTTATAGTGTCGGAAAAAACTTCGCCCCAGGTTGGCTTTTCAAGAAAGCTTGATATTCTCCCGTCTTTTTTTGTGATTACGATTCCGTACTGCAGAGGGTCCTCTACGCGTGTAAGAATTATTGTGGCGAGGGCTTTTCTTTTTTTATGAAGCGCCACCGCTTTTTCAAGGTCAAAATCACATATAACATCCCCGCTTATCACAATGAAAGTGCCTTTCATTTTTTCGCGGCATAATCCGGTGGCTCCCGCGGTGCCCATGTCGGCGGCGGTTTTAATATAGCTCATTTTTATCCCGAATTTTCTGCCGTCTGAAAAATAATTTTTTATTACGTCCGGCTGATAATAGAGCAGAGACGTAATATCTTTGAAGTTGTGCTTTTTCAGCAGATTAACAACGTGCTCAATTATAGGCGTGTTGGCCACATCTATCATGGGCTTGGGTGTTGAAATGGTAAGGGGCCTGAGCCTTGTGCCGAATCCGCCTGCGAGAATTATTGACTGCATGAGCTACCTCCGGAAAGCAATATCAGAAACGCACCCGCGTTTCTGCCGTCATTGATTTTGTGGAATTTCCGTCGTTGTCGTAATAGCGCCGCGTTACGATGAACATGGTGACGTTGGGCGCGACGCTGTATCCCACTTTCACGGACAATATGGCGTTTTGATCCACTTTTTTTATGTCGTTCCAGGTTCTGGCGCCCTTTTTATCATAGTCCGCTTCCAATGTATAGCTGTCAAGCATCGGCAATTTTGCCATTGTCGCCGAAGCTATGAGATGAGGATAAAACGGGTCGTTATCTCCTACGGTGTTGTAATTTTCATAAGAAGCCCTGAAATCTATGATCCTGAAAAATGAAAACCATGCTTCAATATAGGGGCCCACCATAACAGGTTCTTTTGTTTTGCCCCAAAGCTGCCGCACAGCTTTGGTCGTTGACGAAGTTACGGTGTCGAATCTCCGCCAGCGGTCAAGGTCATAATGGCCGTCGAAATATCCGGGAATAAAGTTGCTTTCTATAATCCTGTACTCTCCGCGGAAATTTAGGAATAACATTTTGCCGCTTAACCCCGCGCTTTTTCCGATACCGCCGTCTTTTATTGCCGTTGATATGCCGGCTATGTAATTGTTATCCTTATATTTATCCCCGAGCTGCATTTTGGCAATATCGCCGTAGATTGAGGCATTAAAATATTTGAAATTGACCAGCGGAAGTTCCACATCAGCTCCTATCACGGAGACGGCGTCGTCTTTGGTGTCGGAATCGGAATCGGGATCCCTGTCTGTGCCGACGGATGCGGCGATTTTCAGATTTTTGATAAGAGGAATGCCGGTTTCCAGAAGAGGCCGCGCATAGAGTCGGCTGCCTAAAATGTCCGCTCTTGTCACGTCGTCCGTCATGGCTTCAAGCCCCCATTTTTTCATATCAATGTCAAATTCAAGGCCTATTTTTTTGACATTAGGGTAGCGGGCCATATTGGAATAATTGTTCACTATGAAGCCGTGCCCTATGGAAACGGGCCTTCTGAATCTGCCTATGAGAAAATAAAAAGGATCCTGGTGTTTGTGCCCCCAGCGTATGTAATCTATTTTCTCGGGGTATTTTTCCTTTGTCCACTCGTCTTTAAGAATCTGATTATTTTCGTCAAAATGCACGACAAGTTCCAGGCCGATGCCGAGTTTCCCGATGGTTAATTCAGGATACATGCTGAATTCATAATAGACTTTTGTTACTCCGTCACGCGTGAGAGCGACTGCGCCTATGGAACCGTTCATGGCCATATTTTGGGAAGCCGGCGCGGCGGCGGATTTTTTCGCGGCTTCGGGGGCGGCCTCTGCTGCGGCCTCAGGGGAAGTCTCAATACTGTCGTTTTGCGAGGCTGATGCTTCTCTCTTTTCCTGCTTTTCCTTTTCTTTCTTTGCGGCGCCGGCCGGGGGCGCCTTTTTTTTGACGGGCTCTGAAGCCGGGCTCCCCTGTTTCACGGAGGACATCATGCCTTTTTCAACGAAAACCTCTTTGCCGGCTCCGGCAGAATCCATAATGCCGACGATGCCTTCGTCTACATAAACGTCGGTTTTTTTGCTTTCATCCACATCCACTGTGAATTCGGTACCTCTAACAGCGCACACGGCGGCCGGTGTCCTGACGGTGAATTTCCTGCCCGGAGGAAGTTTCTCCACTTTCGCGAAAATCCTTCCAAGCCAGATATCCATTTCTTTCAAATTTTCACTGTTCTCCCTGAGCGAAAATATGGAATCTCCCATAATCTCTATGGTGTGTCCGTCTGATAATTTTAGTGTGACCGCCGCGCCGGTTTCGGTTGTTATTGAATCGCCCGCTGTGACAAGTATATCTTTTTTAACTTCCTGCCACGAGCCGCCGCTCTCGTGATATGCCTTGCCGGTTGTTTTAACGACAAAAGCCTCCTGCGCGTAAGCATAAGAACAAAGCATAAAGGCCAAAAGTAATTTTTTCATTTTTCATCCTCCATCATTTCGTTACGTGAGAAAAAATGCACGCTGAAATTTTATCACTTTTTCAGTTTTCTTACAAGGAAACCGTATTCCTGCGATTTTGAGAGAATTTTTCCGCCGCGTCTTTTTCCTGTAATTTCTTTCGTGAGCCCGCCTAATTTTTCGCAGGCGAAACCCATACGCATAAGTTCAAAGCTGCTGTGAAAGGGTTTTTTAGTTTTCAGCATGAGGATATAATCCATAACGCGTTTTTCCACTTTTGCGCCGGTTGGCGGATTTTTTGACGCGGCAAGCAGGACGAGAAAGAGAAGCTGTTCGTCGCGCAGTTCGTCCGCGTCAACACGCCAGGCGGGAATGTTTTTTATAATTCCGCGCAGTATTTTATCCATGCGGCTTCTTGGATAAAGTAATACGGCCGTGTCTTTTTTATTGAGATTGAGCGTTTCCACGAATTTCTTCCGCCTGGCGCATGAAAGATCTTTCAGCAGAACAAGAAGCATGTAAAGAAAAAGATTAAATTGTTCTCCCAGATAAATAAAAAAATCAAACCATATGAGGCGCGCCGTCTTCAAATCTTTTACCGCCGTTTTTTTTATTCCCGGCAGAGCCGCTTTTGCCAGGCCGGTGGCAAAGGCTATCTCAATGGCTTCGGGAGCGTTCTTTTCTTTAAGGAGAAGAGATAATTCTCTTTTAACGCGGAAAGAAGATATTTTTTTAAGCATCCCGTCTTTCAGGGCCTTTTGCATGAGGCGCTTTGTGTTTGACTCTATATTGAAGCCGAATCTGGCGGCGAATCTCACGGCTCTGAATATGCGCGTGGGGTCATCCTCAAAGCTATTTTTGTGAAAAACGCGAATCAGCCCCTTCCTTAAATCGGTGAGATAGGCCTTTTCACAAGATAGATGCCCGAAATCTCCGCGATTGATGGAAATATAAATAGCGTTTATGGTGAAGTCCCTTCTGAGGGTATCATGTTTTATTGTGGAGCTCCTGACTATGGGGAGAGCTCCCGCCGATGCGTATTTTTCCTCCCGCGCCGAAGCTATGTCAATTGTTAAATTGTCTTTTTTTATTTTGGCCGTGTGAAATTTTCTGTTTACGGAGACAATGTTTCCGCCGAAACTTTTCGCGAATTCTTCCGCGAGCGCGCAGGCGTCTCCTTCCACGACGCAATCTATGTCAAAATTAGGAAAACCCAGAAGAATATCGCGCGCGAAGCCGCCGACTATGTAAGCGCGTTCGCCGCGTTTTGCTCCCAATCCGGAAATGCTGTTTATTATCTCGCGCTCCGCCGAAGTCAAAGCGGATAGCTGCCTGGAAAAGTTTATTTTAATTTTTACTGCCATTACAGTGGTGATTCTACCAAATTTTTTGATTCTAAGTAATAATGCGCATTAGATAACAGGCGTGACGAATGATATTTATCAAAAGCGGCAAAAAAGATTAGATTCGGCTAAAAACCGGAAAGAGCAAAAAAAGATAGAGGTATTCTACCAAATAGCCGTTAGAACATTTTTGCTAACGGGGTAAATTTTGTACAA
>VMTI01000060.1 GCA_013791675.1 bacterium
AAGAAGAAAGGGGGCAAGTGCCTTATGAAATTGTCTTATATAGTCGAAAACAGGATTGAAGAAGATCAGCCTGAGAAAGAAAGGCATTCGCCTTTATTATCCCGAGGCAGCGAATTAACCGATACGGAATTGCTTGAAAAACTTGATTCTTTTGGAATAAAAATCAGTAAAAAAATCTTGAATAAATTATCCCTGGAATTTATATCGGCCGAAGAACTTTCAAAATGGTTTTTCAAAACGCCTAATCTGCAAAGCAAATACACGACTGATATGGAAATAAAACGTGTGTGGATATGGCTGACCGTATTGTGGGAGAGGTGGTTTCCGAAAAGAATAAATTATGAAATGGTAGACGACAGAATGGCATACGGATACGATGAACTTGATGACGATAACGTCATTTCCGGTTGTGAAATACTTTTACGCGTATGGTATGACGTTCTCAAGATTATGAAACAAAGAGATATAAAAACATTAGAAGAATTTGATGAAAAATTCAGAGGAACATATTCCGTTTCCGATATGGCAAATGATATTGAGGATGAACTATGGAGCGCCGGAAATAAAAATAAAAAATATCTTAAAAAAAGAATTTCATTCTGCCGGGATTTTCTCAAAAGATTTCCTGAGGAAGATTCTTTTAGAATTGAAAATTTCAAGTGCGCAATGGCGGAATCTTATTTACAATTGGGGAAATTTAGAAAAGTAAACAGATTGTATAAAAAATGGTTGAGGCAGGCTCCTGAATGGGGACGGGGTTGGGTAAAGTGGTCTGACTGTTTTTGGCAAAGTTACGGTGACGAAGATGGAATAAACGATTTAGACAGAGCGGAAAGTATTTTGAAACAGGGGCTTGCCGTTGTGGATGTAAGAGACAGGCCGGTTATACTGGATAAATTATGGAGCGTTTATAATGAAAAAGAGGACTTTGATAAAGCCGATGAGATTCAAAAAGAAATAGATGAACTTGAGGATGGAGAAACTAATTATATTGAAGCGCCTCGAAAGATAATTCCAAGAACACACAAAAAGATACCCCGCAATAAACCTTGTCCCTGTGGGAGTGGGAAAAAGTATAAAAAGTGTTGCGGAAATGGAATAAATCAGGCAGAAGAAAAAGGGGTCGGGTCTTGAAAGTGGAAAATAGAAAAAAAGTGGATGGATCACGAAAGGTCGAAAATACGAGCGCAATGTTGATGATATGGTTTACAAATTATATGATTTAACAGGTGATGAAATAAAAATGATAGAGGGGGCAAGTTTATGATAACTAATATAATTATTGAGAATTTTAAAAGATTGGATAAGACCGACATCGATTTAAGTTCGGCTGTTGTTTTTGCAGGTCCAAACAACTCCGGCAAAACTTCCGCTTTGCAGGCAATTACATTATGGGGTATTGGGTTAAGAAAATGGGCGGAAGCAAAAAAAACTTCCACGGCAAAAAAGAGGCCGGGTGTCGCTATTAACAGAAAAGATTTGTTTACCATTCCCATTCCGTCGGCCAAACAATTGTGGAAGGACTTAGGAACTCGTGAAGTGAAAAGAATAGATGGGAAGCAAGACACCAAGAATATAAATATCACAATTAAAGTCGAAGGATTTAGCAAAGGTGTTAAATGGAGATTGGGTTTTGAGTTTGTTTTTGCCAATGCAGAATCATTTTACTGCAAGTTAATAAATCCCGAAGAGAAAAATTTACAGGAGGATATAGAGGCCGCTTTAAGTGAAAGGATTGGTCTACTGCCGCCTATGTCCGGTTTGACTTCGGAAGAAGATAAAGTAGAAATGGGAACGATAAACAGCCGTATAGGGGAGGGTAAAACAGCAGATGTTTTGAGAAATTTATGCTGGTATGTTTCAATGGGAAAACAGCGGGAGTGGGGAAAGTTAACGGCAATTATTAAACAATTATTTGGAATAGAGTTAAAAAAACCTGAATTTGACAGAAGCACGGGAAAAATTGCCATGACTTACATTGAAAATAGCAAAGAATTTGATTTGTCAAACGGGGGGAGGGGATTCCATCAGATATTACTTTTATTTTCATATATTTACTCGCATGAAAACACTGTGCTGCTAATTGATGAGCCTGACGCGCATCTTGAGATTCTGAGGCAAAAAGAGGTTTTTGATATTTTAACGAATGAAGTTAAAAAGGAGAATTCGCAGGTTATAATAGCGACGCATTCCACAGCTGTGCTGAATGAAGCGGCAGAAAAAAGCGATATTGTTGCATTTATAGGTAAGCCTCATATTGTGAACAATAAATCGCAACTAATAAAATCGCTTACCACTATCGGCTTTGACCAATATTTACTTGCAGAACAGGAAGGCTGGGTTTTGTATTTGGAGGGTTCAACGGATTTAGCTATTTTGAAATCATTCGCAAAAGTTTTGAATCATCCGATTTTACCATATTTGCAGAAACCATTCGTTAAATATATTACCAATTTACCTAAAGAAGCAAGAGACCATTTTTATGGCTTGCGGGAGGGGTTTAAGGAATTAAAAGGGGTATCTTTGTTTGATAGAGTTGCAGGCGAATTACAGAAAAACGATTTGGTAGAAATGATGTGGACCAGAAGAGAGATTGAAAATTATTTACCTATCCCTGAAGTTATAGAGCGTTATGTGTCGCAACCGGCGAAAGATTTATTTTCTCGGCATGACGGCGACTTAATGCGAAAAATAATAGAAGACGAAATTCCGCCTGCGGCTTTAAAAGATAAAGCGCATTCTTGGTGGATAAATACTAAAATGAGTGATGAATTCTTAGATAAGGTGTTTGAAAGATATTTTAAAGAAAGAAAGATGCCGAACTTATTGATGAAAAGAGATTATGATATTTTAGCATCTTTTTCACATCCGGATGAGTTAGATCAAGAGATTGTAGAAAAACTTGATATTATTTACGGAATCGCGAAAAGCGTTGTGGAAACACAGCGGAGTTAGACGGATACACTTATTGTAGACAAATTATTTGGAAGATTCTCCTTACCTCGATGGGCATTCGGGCTTTGTTTTGCAGGAAAAAAAAAGGGGGGGGCAGACCTTGAAAGCTGTAGTAGCGTAGAAAAAAATGAAAGAAGGGACAATAAAAAAAGTAAGCGCTTATTATTTCGGAGAAGAACAGTTTAAAGATGAATTAGATAGAGTGCTCAAAGAATTTTTTAACTTCCGTGAAATCGGACAGGAAACGGAGCTGAATATGAATTCTACCGAGGAGGAACAGCTCAATGAGTGGTTTATTTTTGATTTCAGGCTGAGAAACGGAAAGACAATTTTACAGGATTTTTACGAGAGGAATCCGTTCATACTTCCACAGGATGAGATGTACATTTACAGGGTTCTTCAGAATAACGAATACGGCCTGTGGAAAGTCCTGAAAGTTGAGACGGATAAAGGGCTTGAGCTTGAGAATATGCAAAGCGCTCACAAATATTATGTGAGCGAGAAACTTGGTACGCGCGGCGTAAGCCGGGGGGATTATATTATCGCGAGAGTGGCAAATATTGAAGGGAAGTATGAATTAGTCGGGGCTAATCCGGGGAAAATAAAAGTGGATTCGCTAACGAGACAAGATTGGAAATTTTTTGTCAAATCCAAAAAGATTAATCCGAAAACTGTCAGAGACTATTATTTTGAAAGAGGTGAAAAAAATTTTCAGGAAAATCAAAGTTGATTTTTTGTATATAAAAAGCACACCGGATGATAAATTAAAATGAAAGAAAATTATTTTAGAGGCTGGATTGATACAAAAGCGGGCAGGGTGCCTGTTGTGGCGACGTCGCTTTCTCCGGCTGATAAGCTGGGGGCATGGAAGGTGCGGTGGGCCATTTCACGAAATGAGTATAGGGTAAACCCCGGCGTGTATGCAGCCGGTTCCCCGTCTTTGGATTCTCCCGTTATGGTTTCTGCCAATTACAAACTAAGTTTTGATATGCTCAGAAAAGCGCTCAATGGAATTGACGCATGGCTTTTGGTTTTGGACACTAAAGGCGTAAATGTGTGGTGCGCCGCGGGTAAGGGCACCTTCGGCACGGCGGAGATAGTGAAGCGGATAGATGAGACGGGGCTGGCTCGAATAGTGAATCACAGGGAGATTATTGTTCCGCAACTGGGCGCGCCGGGAGTGTCGGCGATTGATGTGAAAAAACTTTCAGGCTTGTTAAAAAGAATTTTTAGTAAATCATAAAAAGAGTTGTAGAGCTATGTGTAAATCCTAATCCATAAATTTTGGATTTATTTTCCATTCATATTTAGCTCGATTTAGAACATTAATATTATGGTTAATCCATCTTAATGTTTCTTCATTTATTCTCGGGGATTTTTGTCGAGAATAAACTGCATTTCCATGCAATGCCTTCTTGCTGTGATTTGTAGATTCAACATTGCTTCTTTTATGATAATGTTTCCCATATTCTTCTGGATTATCTCTTGATTTTTGATTCATAATTTTCCAGATCATACACCCTCTAGATTTTCCACTCCAATTTTTCCAAACTTTGAAATATGGAGTTCCTCCAACTTCATTAACTTTTTTGCAATTATCTTTGCACCAATATCTTCCATCTCCAGACCATTCATTAATTTTAAAATTTTCAGAGGTTTTATCGACGTGTTCTCTGAAAATTTTGTTATCGTTTCCAGATTTTATTTCTACATTAAGAGCAGTTACAACATTGCTCTTAACTCCTGTTGTGATATGAATTGTCAAATGATCTCTCTTCTTTATTTCTTTTTGACATCGAATGCTGTACCAACTTGAGAATAAATTTGTTCTTATTCCTGTCGCATCAGTTGCAAAATCCTGTTCAATTTTTGCAAGAGGTTTTGAGCTTTCCTCAATTAGTTTATCTAAGAGATTTCCAATTATCGGCTCTGCCCGATAATTGCATAGAGTTTTGAAGCAAGGGATATCTGAATTTATTATTCTAAATCTTTTGAGCAAGAGAAGAAATCCTCTTGCTCTCCGCAAAGAAAAATTAGGAAATTTATGAGTAATTAATAAGCAAGTTATTATGCTCTTCATTTTTCTTCCCTTGCAGACATAATTTGTGAGGTGTCTCACAAATTCAAAGAAATTTAAGAATTCTGTTTCTTGAATCTTGTTATACAATTTTTCATCTCTTGGCCACCTCTTTCTCTTTGCCATAACCAAAGGTAATGCATAACCTTAATATGTTTTTCTATACTTGTTTATCCGATATTCGTGTATAGAAAATTATAAGTATAAGTAATGCCTAACTAATATTTATAACCTAAGAGATATTCAAGATAATATGGCATTCATACGGAGAAAAAAAGTTAAGGGCAAAACTTACTATTATATCGTCAAAAGCTACAAAGATGAAGGGAGAGTAAAACAAAAAGTGCTTTACTATATCGGTACAGCTGACAATCTGCTTAGAAAACTAAAAATTAAGGTCTAATTTTTACACATAGCTATTGAAGAAGAAAAATATATAAAGATTATAACTGTTATATGAAAATGAAACTTGAATATGACAAAGAAGTTGACGCAGGATACATCTACATAGTCGATAAAATAAAAGAGGGAGAAGCCGTAAAAACAATAGAGTTAAA
>VMTI01000211.1 GCA_013791675.1 bacterium
ACAAAATACGAACAGCCCTCTCCAATTCTCCGGAGCCCTTACGCGGGTCAAACAACATAGAAACCACGGCGGAATTAAAATCTTTAATATCAGCACATTTCAGTTTTTCTATATCGGCATTGGTCAAAATCGGATGAGATAACTTAAGCTGACGGCAGTGCAGCGGCCCTTCTCCCAAAAGATTCCGTTCACGCCCTATAAAACTCATAAGAGACATAACAAGGTTTTCTCTATACGGGTCTATCGGGGGATTGGTCACCTGCGCGAATAACTGTTTAAAATATTTGTATAAAAGCTGCGGGCGGGTTGAAAGAACAGCGAGGGCTTCATCGTTGCCCATTGACCCTATGGGCTCCTGAGCATTTTCGGCCATGGGGGTAATGATTAAATTCAGGTCTTCAAGATTGTAGCCGAAAATTTTTTGTCTGACGGCTAAAGATTCGCGCTCAACTTTTACCGCGGCCGCGCTCTGAAACAAACCTTTTAATTCAACGCGGTTCTTCTCAAGCCATCTCCTGTATAATTTCCGCCTTGAAACAGCGGATTTAATTTCGTTGTCTTTTTTCACTCTGCCTTCGGCGGTATCCACCATAATCATTTTCCCCGGTCCCAGCCGCCCTTTTTCAAGAAAATCTTCCGGTGCGGTGTCCAAAACCCCGACTTCCGAAGCGACTATCGCTTTCCCGCTTTTAGTTATTACGTACCGCAAAGGCCTTAAACCGTTTCTGTCCAGAGCGGCACCTATTCTGATCCCGTCTGTAAACGCGATCGCAGCGGGGCCGTCCCACGGCTCCATAAAAGCCGCATGATATTCATAAAAAGAACGTTTATCCTCGCTGATATGATATTTTCCGCCGAAGGCCTCCGGCACCATCATCATCATTGCATGTTCAATAGGCCTTCC
Source organism: bacterium (assembly GCA_013791675.1). Classification (GTDB taxonomy): domain Bacteria; phylum CG03; class CG03; order CG03; family CG03; genus CG03. The sequence continues at coordinate 905 of VMTI01000211.1, forward strand.
CGCCGATACAAGTAATTCCAGTGTGTTGTCAAATATCGCCGAATCGCTGAACCCTTCCGTCACTACTGGAAATAATTTTTTTATTTCCTTACCGAAAAGAGGCGAGGAAAGTGTCGCCTCGCGGGCCCTCATATAATTCACGTTACCCCGTATGGTATTGATTTCACCGTTATGCGCTATATTGCGAAAAGGCTGCGCCATCGCCCACGATGGAAAAGTGTTGGTGCTGTATCTCTGATGAATCAAAGCAAACGCGCTTTTGAATTTTTTATTTTTAAGGTCCGGATAAAAATTCTCAAACTGCGGCGCCACAAACATTCCCTTATAGACAATTGTTCTGCCTGAAAAACTGCTTATGTAGAAATCACCGGCGGAAAATTTTAATTTCAAAGCTTCTTTCTCTATACTCCGCCTCGTAATATAAAGCCGGCGTTCCAGCGCGGCGCCGGCAAGGTCATTAAACGAAACAAAAAGCTGTTTCATAAAAGGCATTGAATCCTTCGCGGTTTTGCCCAGGCACGCCGCGCGCACGGGCACATCCCGCCAAAACAAAATTTGACCGCCCTCGCTGCTTATTATATTCCGGATTCGGTTCTCCAATTTTATCCGCGCTGTTTTAGCCCGCGGCATAAAAAAGAATCCGACGCCGTAATGCCCTTTCGCCGGGAGAGCGCATCCCGCTTTTGAAGCTTCGGCACTGAAATAAAAATGAGGAATCTGTAAAAGCATGCCGGCGCCGTCGCCTGTTTTCATGTCTCCGCCAAGCGCACCGCGGTGAACGAGATTTTTTAAAATTGTTATCCCGTCTTTGACAATTTGGTGCGAAGCCGCGCCTTTAATATCGGCGGCAAACCCCACCCCGCAGCTGTCGTGTTCAAATCTTTTATCGTAAAGGCCGGGGTTTTGCATATTATCCTGTCCGGGGAAAGTTATCCCCCTGTGCGACAAATGCTTATCAGTTCAGCAGACTCCCTGCTCAAGCATAGCGTTGGCCACTTTCATAAAACCGGCTATATTCGCGCCTTTGACATAATCCACATAGCCGCCGCCACTGCCGTATTTTACGCACTGGGCATGAATTGATTTCATTATCTCTTTCAGCTTAGCGTCCACCTCTTCTCTGGTCCAGTTAAACCGCATGCTGTTTTGCGTCATTTCAAGTCCGGATGTCGCCACACCGCCGGCGTTGGCGGCTTTGCCCGGCCCGTAAAGAATTTTATTTTCCCTCAAAAGAGCAACAGCGTCAGGCGTGAGAGGCATATTGGCCCCGGCTGCAACGCAAAAACAACCGTTTTTAATTAGCGCTTTCGCGTTTTCACCGTTGAGCTCGTTCTGGGTGGCGCAGGGAAGAGCTATGTCCACTTTTATATTTTTCTCACTGATAACTTCCCAGACATTTTTTCCCGTTACACACACAGCCGGATATTTATCGGCATACTCTTTTATCCTTCCTCTCTTAACATTTTTGATATGCATCACATGCTCAAGTTTCTCGCTGTCCAGTCCGCTTTCGTCAATGACTGTTGAATCGGAATCGCAAAGCATTATCACTTTCCCGCCGAGCTGAATAACTTTTTCAGCGGCATACTGAGCAACATTACCCGCGCCGCTGATGGCGACTATCTTATCTTTTAAATCTTTTCCGGCGAGTTCAAGCATATCCTGCAAAAAATAAACAAGGCCGTATCCGATGGCTTCCGGCCGTATCAGACTTCCGCCCCATGTGGCGCCTTTTCCGGTAAGCACGCCTGTAAAGTCGTTCTTTATTTTTTTGTACTTTCCGAACATATAACCTATTTCCCTCGCGCCCACGCCTATATCGCCGGCCGGAACATCCGTGTTAGGGCCTATGTGCCTGTAAAGCTCCGACATAAAAGCGTGGCAAAAACGCATAACCTCGTTATCCGACTTACCCTTGGGATCAAAATCACTGCCCCCTTTGGCTCCGCCCATAGGAAGAGTGGTAAGGCTGTTTTTAAAAATCTGTTCAAACGCAAGAAATTTAAGCAATCCGAGATTCACGCTGGGATGGAAACGCAGTCCCCCCTTGTAAGGCCCGATGGCGTTGTTGAACTGCACACGGTAGCCGCGGTTGACGTGCACATCTCCCGCGTCGTCCTGCCACGACACCCTGAATATTATAATTCTTTCGGGCTCCACTATGCGCTCAAGTATGCGCGCTTTTTTAAGTTTTTCGGAACCGGTGTAAACATCCCACACCGACTCAACTATTTCTCTGACGCACTGGATAAACTCCGGCTGGTCAGAATTTTTCTTTTCCACCATTTCAATAAATTTTTCTTTTTCGCTCATACTATTCTCCCATGTTCACGAAACAGTTTTCTGTTTCACACTAAATAATTATTTTTCCAAAAACGCTTTTAGTTTTGTCAGGCCCTCTTCCATTTCAGGAATATTTATTCCTGAGTATGCGAACCTCACATATTTATTTTTCTCCCCCGGCAGCTCGCTGCCGAAATGAAGCCTCGTGCAGAAAGACACACCCGTCGCCTTCAAAGCGCCAAGGCGGAATTCGTCATAGCTTTTAAGCCCCAGATTATTCATTGCTTCCGTGACATTCGGGAAAAGATAAAAAGTCGTCTCCGCCTTAAAACATTTAACGCCTTTCATGGAACTTATCAACTCATAGCCCTTGTCCCTTCTTTTTCTTAATGTTTCCACTATCGCCTTGACGGGCGCCTGGTCGCCGGTCAATCCCGCGAGCGCGCCATACTGCACAAAATGATTTGAGCATGATTCATCGTTGGTATTAAGTTTTCCGAATATGACCGCAATATCCTTCGGCGCTATCGCCGCGCCGAGCCTCCAGCCCGTCATCGCGAATTTTTTTGAGAATGTGTAAAGAAGCACGCATCTTTCCTTCATTCCGGGAAGAGACGCGAGGGATTTAGATTTCCCCGAATATCTCATATCAAAATACGCCTCGTCGCAAAGAACAAAAAGATTATGTTTCTCGGCCAGCGCGGCTATTTTTTTCAGTTCCGCTTCGCTTGCCTCAGCGGCCATGGGATTCTGAAAATCATTGAAGATAAGAAGTTTTGTTTTTTTTGTTATCTTCTTTTCAAGCGAATCAAGGTCAAGCAGAAAACCGTCGGCACCCTCTTTATAGGAATAGGGCACAGCGACCCCGCCGTTAAACTGTATCTGGGATTCGTATATCGGATAACCGGGATTTGGATAAAGCACCTCGTCGCCGGGATTCATCAGCGCGAGAATAAATTTTCCTATGACGGGTTTTCCTCCGGGCTGAATAACGACATTTTCCATTGTGTAATCCATACCGTGAGATTTGTTGATGTCATCCGCTATAGCTTCGCGAAGCGCCGGCACTCCCGCGTTTGGACAGTATCCCGTTTTGCCGTCTTTTATGGCTTTTAGCGACGCCTCCACCACATTCTGGGGTGTCGGAATATTAAGGTCTCCCAGATGAAAAGGATAAACTTTATTACCTTTCGCCGCAAAAACGGCAGCTTCGGCCCCCACCGCGAAAGCGGTCTCTGTTCCCAAATTCTTGATTCTGTCAGCTAATTTCATTTCATCCCCCTATTCATTCATCTATCTATATTTTCAGAAAAATATTTTACAAAATATCCGTCAAAAGGCAAAGAGAAAATTGTGCTTGGCTACAATGATACTGAACACAAAAAGGAAAAGCCACTTGAAATAAAGGATTATGAAAGGATGGTAACAAAGGTCTGGAAAAAAAGCAGGAAACCTGCCAAAATCAGGGGCAGTTATTTGAACATG
>VMTI01000099.1 GCA_013791675.1 bacterium
AGAACAAGGAATTTGAATCATTTAACGGCCCGATAATATTGACCACGAATTGCATAATTCCCGTCAAGGATTCATACAAAGACAGGATATTTACAACAGGCATGGCGGGATATCCAGGCGTTAAACACATTTCTGACCGCGCCGGCGGAAAACAAAAGGATTTTTCCCAGGTAATAGAATTGGCAAAAAAATGCCCGCCTCCGGAGCAGATTGAAGAGGGAGAAATTATAGGCGGATTTGCGCATAATCAGGTGCTGGCGTTGGCGGACAAAGTTGTGGAAGCGGTAAAATCCGGAGCCATAAAACGTTTTATTGTTATGGCGGGATGTGACGGCAGGCATCCGTCAAGAAAATATTTTACAGAGGTCGCGGAAAACCTTCCGAAAGATACGGTAATTTTGACGGCGGGATGCGCAAAATACCGTTATAATAAATTGAAGCTCGGCGATATTGGCGGTATCCCCAGGGTGCTTGACGCAGGACAATGCAATGACAGCTACTCACTTGCCGTTATTGCTTTAAAGCTGAAGGAAGCGTTTGCGCTTAACGACGTGAATGACCTGCCGTTATCTTTTGATATAGCGTGGTATGAGCAGAAAGCGGTCGCGGTGCTTCTGGCGTTACTTTATTTAGGATTCAAGAAAATCCATTTAGGCCCCACTGTTCCGGCGTTTCTATCGCCGAATATAACAAAAGTAATAGTTGAAAAATTCGGACTGCAACCTGTTACTAACGCGGGGGATGACATAAAAGCTATAATGAGAGGTCAATAAATTTTTTTCTGAGCGCGGGAGTATAAATGGATATTGAAAAGAAAAATTTATTTAAAGGGATTCCTTCGGAGCTGCCGTCGGAAATTTTCAATTCATTGATTGTATCAAAGGATTTTACATTAGAGAGGATTGTTTCAGAGGGGCATACTACTCCAGCAGGAGAATGGCTTGAGCAGGAACGGGACGAATGGGTAATTTTATTCTGCGGCGGCGCGAAAATATTATTTGAAGAAGGCAAGGTATCTAAAATTTTAAAGCCGGGGGATTATTTGAATATACCCGTGCATTGCCGTCATCGTGTGGAGTGGACAGATCCTGAACATAAAACAGTATGGCTTGCCTTGCATTACAGGGCAGGATGATGACATCTTTCTCTTTCCGTTGAAAACTGCAAAAAGAATTTCACCGACATGAAAAAGCCGTTTATAAGGCGAGGGCGATTTTATGTGTATATTCTGCAATGCGCGGATGAAACTTATTATACGGGATATACGAATGACCTGCAAAAAAGGATTGCGTTACATAACGGGGGCAAAGGGGCGAAGTACACTAAGGCGCGAAGGCCGGTAAAGCTGGTTTGGGTCAAAGAATACAAGTACTTTAAGAGAGCGGTTTTAATGGAGTATCGAATCAAAACATTGGCAAGACGTCAAAAGCAATTGTTGATTGAAGGTCGGCGATTGCAACGCCTGATGGGGTCAGGTCTTGCCCTGAGAAATGCAGAGCATTTCCAGGACTAAAGTCCCGGGAATTCTTTGAATTCCTCGGGGAAAGTTGCAAAACGAATACCCCGTCCCGCCTGCGGCGGACCACCCCTTTTACAAAAAGAGGAATCCGAACAAAAATGGGAAAATTAACACCAGGTGCGGAATAAATACTATAATGTAAAAAAATGGCAGTTGAAGAAAATACAAACAAAAAGGAAAATTTATGAAATTTGATCAGTTCAATTTAGATCCGCGTCTTTCAGAAGGAATTAATCGCTCCGGCTTTGATGAGCCGACGCCTGTGCAAAAGCAGGTCATCCCGCTGGCAATGGCAGGGCACGACCTGGTAGGCACCGCCCAAACCGGCACCGGTAAAACAGCCGCTTTTGTATTGCCTATCCTGCACAAACTGCTGCAGGACCAGCATAAATGTTTAAGCGTGTTAATTATTACGCCGACCCGGGAATTAGCAGAACAGATCAATCAGAACATTGACACCCTTAAGTACGGAACAGGGCTGCGCAACGCGACTGTTTACGGGGGAGTCAATGCTAATTCTCAGATAAAAGCTTTGCGCAGGGGGGTGGATATAATTGTGGCCTGTCCGGGAAGGCTGCTGGATCTGATAAATCAGGAGTATGTAAAATTAAACAAAGTGGATGTACTGGTGCTGGATGAAGCCGACAGGATGCTTGATATGGGCTTTCTCCCCGATATAAAACGCATTATCGCATATCTGCCGGCAGAGAGGCAGACCATGATGTTCTCGGCGACATTTGCTCCGGAAATAGAATTACTCGCGAAAAAAGTGCTCCATAATCCAAAGCGAATTGCCATCGGGATGAGCGCTCCGGCGCATACTGTCTCGCATGCTTTATTTCCGGTACCTCAGCATCTGAAAAGCCAACTATTATTAAAATTGCTTGAACATACTGATACAAAATCCGTACTTATCTTTACGCGCACCAAATATCGCGCTAAAACTTTGGCCAGAAAGATAGAAAGCGGTAAATATACAGTTACCAGCCTCCACAGCAATAGGACTCAGGGACAGAGGCAGGAGGCGCTTAAAGGATTTAAAGACGGGACTTATCATATAATGGTGGCCACGGATATTGCCGCCCGGGGGCTGGATGTGGAGAGTATTTCTCACGTGATAAATTTTGATATTCCGGGGACGCCGGATGATTATATTCACCGGATAGGCCGAACGGGAAGAGCCGAGCGTACCGGTGACGCTTTTACTCTTATCACTCCCGAAGACGAACCTATGATTCTGAGATTGGAAAAGATAATCGGAGCTAAAATCATAAGAAAAACAATGGAAGATTTTGATTATGGCGCCCCAAAACCGAAACATCAGCCTTCATCGCGAAGGGGGAATAATCAGCCCCGCAGATACGGCCAAAGAGCAAATCCGGCCAATGATAAAAAATCCATCGGCAGATATCGCTCGAATAAAGCGCATGATAAAAGATAAAAAATCAGTTTACATCCGAACTTTCGGCTGTCAGATGAATGTCGCTGACAGCCTCGTCATGAAAAGCATTCTTTCCGATAGAGGTTTTGAATTTACCGGAAATCTTGAAGACGCGGCGCTGATAATATTTAACTCCTGCAGCATAAGGGATCACGCGGAAAACAGAATGTTTTCAAACCTCGGACTGGCCATGAAAAAAAATCCCTCCGCGGGTTTTATTCTCGCCGGATGCACGGCTAAGCGGCACGGCTCAAAGCTTTTTAAGAGGTTTCCGCGGCTTGGCGCCGTGTCCGCGCCGTCGGAGATTTTCAGTATCGGCGAAATCGCGGAAAAAGTTATAGGCGGTGGAATGGGAATTGAGGCTCTTGCGGGCGGGGTCTACGGATTTGTTCCGCGGGTCGGCGACATCAGCGAATATGTCGTTATACAGACGGGCTGCGATAATTATTGCTCATATTGCGTTGTGCCGTTTTTAAGGGAGGGCGAAAAATACCGTTCTGCCGGGGATATTCTGCGGGAAGCGGAATGCCTTGCGGCATCCGGCACAAAAGAAATTGTTTTTCTGGGGCAGAATGTGAATTCATACAGGGATGAAAATGAGGGAGATGATTTTCCGGCTCTCCTCCGCCGGGCCTCTGAAATTGAGGGTATTCTCCGAATAAGATTTTTAACCTCGCATCCGAAAGACCTTTCACCTAAACTGATTGAAGAGTTTAAACGTAATCCAAAACTCGCGCATCATCTGCATCTGCCCGTTCAGAGCGGTTCCGATTCAGTGCTTAAGAGAATGAACAGGAAATACACTTCCGGGGATTATCTGAAAATTTTAGAGCGGCTTCGCGAAAGTGTCCCGGATATCGCGCTTACTGCGGATATTATCGCGGGGTTTCCCGGGGAGACCGATAAAGATTTCTCGAAAACTCTGGGCCTTGTAAGAAAAGCGGATTTTGACGGCGTATTTGTTTTTAAATACAGCCCCCGCGAGGGCACGGAGTCTTATAAGATGAATGACGATGTGAAGGAGCCCGCGAAAAAGGAAAGGCTAACCGCGGGGCTTGCTCTCGCCAAGGAGCTGGCGCTTAAAAAAAGAAAGGCGTATATAGGCAAAAAAGTGGAAGCTCTTTTTGAGAATGACGATGTTGGACATTCGTCACAAAATTATTTAGTATTTAAAAAAGGCGCCAAGGCGGGGGAGTTCGGAGAAGTCGTAATAAAAGGCGTTTCCGGTTTCCGTCTTATGGCGGAATAGTTTCCGGCTGTCCGCCTTCATGGCGGCGGTTGAGAAAAATGTAAGGGGAAAATTGAAAAAAGAATTAGAACCGTTCCCTTTCTTTTTGGAGGAAAAATGACACAGATAAAACTGCTTTTCGCGATGGCTATTCTGGTTGCGCTGACCATTCTTACGGTTTACGTGCCCAAGGATTTTTCAAGTGTACCCCCGATGGTTATTCTGGTTTCTTCCCTCTTTATAGGCGCCGCGTTTTCGGCGGTGCTGGGAATAGCCGAAAATCTGAAACTCGGGGGGGAAATAAAGAAGAAAAAGAAAGAGGTCGAGGAATCTTCGGAAAAAATAAAAAGCTTGCAGCTCAAAATCAGGGAGCTGGAAGAAAAAACAGAAGAAGGCCAATCGGATAAATCGGAAAGAGAACAGGGAATCTGACAAACGTTTCTATGGGCGGCACTACCCCCGTCATGGGGCAGTATGAAAAAATAAAGAACAGTTATCCCGACTGTATAATATTTTTCAGGCTCGGGGATTTTTACGAGATGTTCGGCGATGACGCGCGTGAGGCGTCAAAGATTCTGCAGATTGTTCTCACTTCCCGGGGAGGCCGTCCCATGTGCGGTATTCCGTATCACGCTGTTGACAATTATCTGCTCAAAATTGTCTCATCCGGCAGAAAAGTCGCTATTGTAGAGCAGCTTGAAGAGCCGTCAAAAGGCAAAAAAATAGTTGACAGGGGCGTTGTCAGGGTGGTGACGCCCGGCACTCTCACAGAGGATATACTTTCGCCGGACAAAAATAATTTTATACTCGGAGTTTATCCGCAAAAGGAATTTTTCGGATGCGTGCTCGCTGATATCAGCACGGGAGAGATGAGCGCTAGAAAGGTGTCCGAAAAAGATTTTCCGGGTTTTCTTAAAACCGCCGATAAAATAACGGAAGCTGTTTATCCCGAGGGCAGCGTTTGCGAAAAATATTTTGGTGAAGGCATATTCAGAGCGCCCGTAGATAAGAATTTTTTCAGCGAGTACGAGGGCAGGGAAAAGCTCAAAGAACTTTTTAAGGTGAATTCGCTGAAGGGCTTTGATATGGACGAGGGAATTTTACTTTCCGCGGCCGCCGCTCTTTTAAATTACCTCGCGGGAACTAAACTTGATATTTTGCCGTCGATAAAAAACATAACCAGGATTCGCGACGGCGAGAACCTTTTTATGGACGCCTCCACCATACGCAATCTTGAACTCGTTGAAAATCTTTCCGGGACACCGTCCTGCGCGACACTTTTCAGTGTTCTTAACAGAACACTTACTCCCGCAGGCTCCAGGCTTTTGAAAAAAAGGCTTTTGAATCCTTCCGCCCGGCCGGATATTATAAGGCGCCGCCAGAAAGAGATGCTGTGTTTTATGGAAGACAGCGCCCTTAAGGATTCCGCGGGCGCGGCGCTTTCTGCGGTGAAGGACACGGAGAGAGCTTTCAGCCGGATAATTATGACGGGCGGGCACATTGCGGATTTTATGAATATATTAAGCGCTTTGAAGGCCGCGGAAATTCTTGCTCAAAAACTTAAAGGCGGCATTTTCGGCGGTTTGAATTTTCTGCCGGGGTTAATGAAAATTCTTGATAAAGCCGTTGCGCTTGACCAAAACGGCCGGGCTGTTATTAATTCTTCTTTTGACCCGCGAATGGAAAAGCTCTCTGCGGAGCTTTCCGTTTTGGAGAAATGGGTCAATGATTTTGAAGCCGGGGAACGCGAGAAATCGGGAATACCCAAACTCAAAGTTTCTTTTAATTCGGTTTTCGGATATTACATTGAGGTGACAAAAGTGAATCTGGGAAAAGTGCCGGAAAATTACATAAGAAAGCAGACGCTTGTAAATTCGGAGCGTTTTATTACGCATGAGCTCAAAGAAAAGGAAACCGAAATATTGATTTTAAAAGATGAGCTGGGGAAGATAGAAAAAGAGGCGTGGAAGACTCTGGCAAACAGTGTTAAAGATGAGCTTTCGGCGCTGAAAGAGCTCTCAGGACATCTCGCCGCAATAGATGTCGCGAGGTCATCGGCCGCCGCCGCTCTATCCGGCAATTATATTATTCCCGAAATTAATGACGGAGATGAAATACTCATCAAAGATTCGCGCCATCCGGTTGTTGAGAAAATTCACGCCGGAACTTTCACCCCCAACGACATAAAACTCAACAGGGGGACGAATCAGATTATGCTCATCACCGGACCGAATATGGCGGGAAAGTCCACATATATAAGGCAGACGGCTCTTTGCGTGATTATGGCGCAGGCCGGTGGGGGCATTCCGGCCTCATCCGCGAAAATCGGAGTCTCCGACAGGATTTTCACCAGAATAGGCGCGGGAGACAATCTTGCTCAGGACGCGTCCACATTCATGGTTGAGATGAATGAGGCGGCGAACATACTGAACAATTCTACGGACAAATCGCTTATAATAATAGACGAGCTGGGAAGAGGCACTTCCACATATGACGGGATTTCCATAGCATGGGCATGCCTTGAGTATATAGCGGAAGACCCCCGGCACTGCCGCTGTCTTTTTGCCACTCATTTTTTTGAACTTGTGGAACTTGAGGAAAAGTTCGGCAACATAAAAAATTACAATGCCGCGGTCAAAGAATGGCAGGGGAGGCTCCATTTTCTTCACAAAATAGAGAATGGCCCCGCGGATAGGTCTTACGGAATTCATGTGGCCGAGCTTGCCGGTATTCCGAAGCCCGCTGTCGCAAGGGCGCGAGAAATCATGAGAGAACTTGAGAAGCAGCATCTCCCGCATGAGCAGCTGCCGGATTCGGAGCAGATTTCTTTTTTCGACGAAGAGAGGGGGAAATACGACGTGATTATAAAAAAAATCAAAAGCGCGGATACGGATAATATGAAGCCCATCGCGGCGCTGAATTTCATTGACGAGGTGAAAGCTGAACTGGAGCGGAATGTTCAATGCGGCGGAAAGAATATCCGTCCGCCCGGAAAGACGGAAAAATGAAAAAAAACGCAGTGATTTTGAGGATTGTTTTAATCGTGTTGTTCGCAGTGTTTGTCTCCGAGGGAGTAAGAAAAAGCCGTCCCGGGGCGACAGGCGGAATAGCCAGCAGCATCTGTCTCGCCTGCATGGGGTTTTGATAAGCGGAGAAAATGGAGCGGGAAAATGGGGGAAAATGGGGACGTCCTTGATATTATGAAGACAAAAGCGAAGAGGGGAAAAGTGTGAAAAACGGGTTAGGGCATTTTAAGAGGCTAATTACTCAGATTATTTCGTTGTTTTTAATCAACGGTAATTTGAAGACTTTCCGGACGGGTTCGCTTTACAAAGGCCCGTTGAAAAACATTTGTATTCCGGTTTTAAACTGTCATTCCTGCCCGCTTGCCCTGACCGCTTGCCCCGTGGGGATGCTTCAGCAGTTTCTCGCGCTTGGTTTAAAGGATGGCTTCGCGGGATTTCTTTATATACTCGGACTGATAGGCCTTCCGGCAATGTTCCTGGGGCGGTTTTTCTGCGGCTGGGTTTGCCCTTTCGGTTTTGCCCAGGAGCTGATTTTTGTTAAAAAGCTGAAAATGATGTTTCCTGATTTTCTGAAATATCTTAAGTATATTCTGCTTTTCGGTTTTGTTCTTTTGTTCCCCGTGCTTTTTACAAGCAGATGGGGCATTGGTTCTCCGACATTTTGCAAATATATCTGCCCCGCGGGAACAGTTGAAGCCGGTTTTTGGGGTCTGTCCGCGGGTTTTGGCAGGTTTTCAGCAGTTTTTTCAGGAAAAATTCTAATATTAGCGGCGGTTGTATTTTTTTCGGCGCGTATCTGGCGTTTTTTCTGCAGAATTTGTCCGCTGGGCCTTTTGCTGGGTTTTTTTAATAAAGTCAGCATTCTTCAGCTCCGTGTAAATGATAAATGTGATAATTGCGGGGTGTGTAAAAAAGTTTGTCCCATGGGTATTGATATGCCGCAGCGGCGGAGTTCAATAGACTGCATAAGATGCGGTAAATGCGTTGACGCGTGTCCGCAGAAAGCGCTGGCCCTGTCATTTCTGAGAAATAAGCGGCAATGATTGCTTTTTCAACTTTGATGACCGAAGGAGGGGGCGGATACCGTGAAATTCTGCCGCTCGGGAAAGCAGGGCTTAAAAAGTTAGAGCTTACATGGGGGGCCGGCGTGGATATAGACGACAGAAAAGCTTTTTTAAAAGCCGCGGCTGAATTAAAAAAATCCGGAATAAAACTTGTGTCCTCTCACGCGCCGCTTCATACCGCAGGGGGGCGGGACATAGACATATCATCGTCCGACAATTGGGATAGAAAATTTGCCGTGCGGGAAACCGAAAAAAGCATACTGGCTTTTTTTCTTATGACCGGATCAGGCTGAACAACGGTTATTCACATAGGACGGGCGGTGTAGGAAAAGCATCGCAAAGAGCATATAAAAATGGCGTCGCTTTCGTTGAACGAGATATGCGAATTTGCCTCGGAATTTAACACGGAAATATGTCTTGAAAACACGCTCCCCGGCCATCTGGGCTGTTTTCTTGAGGAACTGCTTGAAGTCAGAGAAAAATCCGGATTCCGGAAAATAAAATTTTGCCTGGATACTGGGCATTATAATCTTGCCGAACCCAACCCTGATATGCTCTCTGAAATGGCGCCGGATATAACAGAACTTCATATTCATGATAACAATGGCGACAAGGACAGCCACCTTGTTCCAGGCCTCGGGCGCATTGACTGGAAGGGGCTCTTCGCTTTAACAGGCACTGAGGAAAGGCTGAATGTTTTTGAGATTATGCATGGCGGAGCTGCGGAAATAAGGGGATGCCTGGAATTTGCCGCAGCTTCATTACAACCGTGATATTTCGAACTCCGCATTTGACATTTCAAGGTAAGAATATTAGAGTTACAGCATGCAAAAGATTATTAACCGGCCAATAGACAGCGCTAAGATTAAACATTTTCTTAGTATTTTTCCGGTGACCGCGATACTGGGCCCGCGGCAATCAGGAAAAACTTTTCTCGCTAAGCAGCTGCCCTATAAACATTACTTTGATCTGGAAAATCCCAGAGACATGACCATGCTGAATAATCCGCAGCTGGCGTTAGAAGATTTAGAAGGGCTGATTGTTATTGATGAAATCCAGCGTAAGCCGGATTTGTTTAACTTAATAAGGTATCTTGTTGACACCAATCCAAAACAAAAATACCTTATTCTCGGCAGCGCCTCCGGAGCGCTGATGAAACAAAGTTCAGAATCGCTAGCCGGAAGAATAGGTTATTATTATCTGGGGGGCTTTAGTATATCTGATATAGATTCGTCAAATATTATGAAGATATGGTTGAGGGGCGGGTATCCGCGAGCCTACCTGGCGAAATCAGATAGGGGGAGTTTTTTATGGCTTACGAATTATATCAGCGCTTTTTTAGAGAGAGATATTCCTCAGCTTGGTATAAGCGTTTCCGCGAACATTCTTAGGAGGTTCTGGATAATGCTGAGCCATTATCACGGTCAGATTATCAATTATTCTGAAACGGGAAGATCTTTCGGTATTTCCGACGTCACTGTGAAAAAATACATTGATATTTTAGAACACGCACTGATGCTGAGGGTGCTGCAGCCATGGCATGTAAATATGAGAAAACGGCTTGTAAAAAGACCCAAGATTTATATCAGGGATTCCGGCATTTTTCATTCATTAAACTCAATAGAGAGCTGTCAGCAAATGCTTACGCACAACAAACTCGGCGCCTCATGGGAAGGTTTTGCGCTTGAATGCGTGATAAGGGCCATAGGAAAACGGTATGAAGATTTTTATTTTTGGAATACTCACACAGGCGCGGCAATTGATCTTTTCTGGCAGAATAACGGCAGGAACTGGGGCATAGAATTTAAATACGGCGATTCTCCCAAATTGACAAGGGCGATGAAAACGAGCATTGAGGATTTATCTCTTGCGCATCTGTGGGTTGTTTACCCGGGTAAGCAGCTTTATAAATTACACAAAAATATTACCGTCATTCCCCTTTCTCAAATAAATAAAGTTTGGAGCTATAAATATTAGTATGAAAACGGCAATTGTGATTCCTACATACAATGAGGCGGGGAACATAAAAGATCTGATAGAAGAAATTTTTAAAATTGAAAAAGACCTTGAAATTATCATTGTGGATGACAATTCTCCCGACGGCACGGAAGATATTGTGCGTAATTTGGCGAATAAAATAAATAAAATACACCTTATTGTCCGCAGTGGAAAGAGGTCGGAAGGGAAATCCAGAATTGACGGCTGCAGGTATGCTCTCGTAAAAGGCGCGGAAATTATTATAGAAATGGACGCTGATTTTTCTCACAATCCTAAATATATTCCTGTGTTCCTTTCAAAAATCAGGGAGAGCGATATTGTGATAGGGTCTAGATGTATACCGGGAGGCCGTGAAACCGGCCGACCGCGTTTGCGCGTTTTATTGAGTAAATTGGCCAATTTTTACATCAGGAAGAGCTACGGTATAAAAAATGTATTTGACTGCACTTCGGGATACAGATGTTTCAGGCGGGAAGTTTGTGATAAAATAAAACTTGATTCGCTGAAAGCGGAAGGGCCCGCCGTGATACCGGAAATTTTATTTAAAGCGGGAAGGCTCGGTTTTAGAATCAGCGAGTTTCCTGTTGTGTATGAAAACAGAACAAAAGGCGTATCCAAATTCACCTTGAAAAAAATCACGGAAAGCCTAATTCTTCCGCTTATATTAAGATTTAGGGGGATTTTCTGAAAAAAATATCGGTTATTATTCCTGTCTTTAACGCCGAAAAAAATATAAGGCGGTGTTTGGATGCAGTTTTTTCATCCATTTCATCTGATACGGAGGTTATTGCGGTAGATGATTGTTCAAGCGATTCAAGCTCCGGGATTTTGAAAGAATTCCCCTGCAAAGTTATTACGATGGCTGAAAATAGCGGGCCCGCGGCTTCAAGAAACGCGGGTGCGGAAAATTCATCTGGGAAAGCGCTGATTTTTCTTGATTCCGATGTTCTTGTTTTTCCGGAATCCATGAGCTGTGTTTCTGATTTTTTTGAGAGAAATAATAAAGTTCATGTAATTCAGGGGATTTATGATATGGAGAGCGAAAAAGCGAATTTGCCGACGCTGGCAAGGGATTATTTTAAGTTTCACAAGCTGTCTAAATTAAAACGGAATGAAATTTTGGGAATAAACAGTTTCTGTTTTGCAATCAGAAAAGAGGTTTTTGACGAAGTCGGCGGCTTTAACGAAAAAATCAAAACAGCCGCGTCCGAAGACACCGATTTTGCGATGCGCCTTGCGGGCAGCGGTTATAAAATTCTGCTGGAAAAAAACTTGAAGGTCAGGCATTTGAAAAGCTATTCTTTGCCCGGGCTTTTAGGAGTTGATTTTTATAAAGCAAAAGCAAAGATGAAATTAATACTGCGGAGACGAGGTGAGGGAAAAGCGCCGGTGACGATTTCACTTAACAGGTTTCGCGATGTTATACCGGAAATTATAAGTGTCTTCATTTCCCCGTTATTTTTTTTAAGCGCAGGTTTGTCTATTTTTTACGGCAAGTTGTTTGCATTATTTTCATTATGCGCGCTGGCGTTTTTTTGGGCTTTAAATTATGATTATTTCAGTATGATTTGTAAAAATAGGGGTTATTTTATTTCACTTGGGTGTTTTTTTATCTTTTTATTTGAGATGTCTTTTTATTTTTCAGGCGTTATTGCCGCTTTAATTGAATATATTGTTTTCAGGAGAAGATATTGATAAATATTCGTGAAAGATTCCGGTGGTTCAGGAAAATAATTTTTCACGGCAAAATTAGTCCTGAACAAATAACATTTTTTGTAACGAATAAATGCAGGCTTAACTGTAAACACTGTTTTTACAAAGATAAATTAAACAAAGGGGAAGATGCGGCTCTTTCCGAGATAAAAAGAATTTCAGAAAATTTAGGGGAATTTAGTTTCCTGACACTGACCGGCGGAGAGCCGTTCATGAGAGATGATTTACCGGAAATCGCCGAAACATTTATTTTGAAAAATAAAGTGAGCAGAATTTCAATTCCGACAAACGGTTTCGAGCCCCGCAAGATATATTCTGAGACCCAAAAAATACTGGAGCGATGCCCGGGAGCGGAGATAATAGTGAAAGTTTCCATTGACGGATTAGAGGATGTGCATGACGGGATAAGAGGCGTTAAGGGAAGTTACGAGAGGGCCGTTGAAACATTTAAACTGCTTAAAACACTGAAAGAAAAAAACAGGAGATTTAGGGCGGGAATTCTTTGTACCATTTCAAAAATAAACGAGGATTATCTTGAGGATGCATTTCAATTTACTGACAGAGAATTGAAACCGGATGTGTTCGGGCTTAATTTTATACGCGGTAATGTCTCTGACATGGATATTAAAAATGTGGAATTTCAAAAGTATGAAAAATTATATGCTCTGATTTTATCGGGGCTTCGGGGAAATTATTTTTATAAAGCATATAAAAAGTTCGTTATCAGGGCGATAAAGAGAATCATAGAAAGCCGGCGGTATCCGTTTTCGTGTCTTGCCGGCAGGGTTTCCGCCGTAATTGACGCGAATCTGAATGTTTTTCCGTGCGAGGCGTTATCTGTTGATATGGGAAATTTGCGGGATTTTGGATATGACTTCAAAAAATTGTGGCGTTCGCCGAAGGCTACGAGCGCGAGAAATTACATTGACGGGAAAAATTGTATTTGCACTAACGAGTGCAACATACAGAATAATTCTTTTTTTACTCCGGGGCTTTTAGCCGGAATCCTCGCCGGCGCGGCAAAGGAAAGATTGAAATCGTCATGAGAGTCGCTTTTGTTCATGTCCCCATACGGCATCACAGATTTTCGGAAAATCTAAAAGTTGTTGATGAGGAATTTACTTTCTCTCCGCCGATTGTTCTCGCGTATGTTGCCGCGATTGCCGAAAAATCGGGCAGCAAAGTGATTTTAATTGACGCCGCGGCGCTGAGGCTGAGTAAAGAGCAGGTTAGGAAAAAACTGGAAATATTTCGCCCTGATTTTATAATGTTCCGTTTGGACACATACTGCTTTCATGACACTCTTGACTGGATCAG
>VMTI01000241.1 GCA_013791675.1 bacterium
TATCGCCCGTGAAAACACCCCCGTCTGTTTCTCAAGAAATGCCGCAGGATGTGTGGCCCGGTGTAAAAATAACTTTAAGAGTGACGCCCATATCAGAAATGACTTCCCCGTCGTTCCAAAATCCGTCAATCCCGGGAAAATCAAGTCCCGCCATCGCTCCGAGATTAACTTCAGGGCGGAAACACACATCTTTTGCCGCACTGCCCATATAAATTTTACAACCGGTTTCTTTTATCAGATCCGGAGCCCCCGCCCAGTGATCTACATGGGAATGGGTCAGAATGACGGCTATTTTCTTTATTCCATTTTTATTCAGAATTCTGATTATTTTTTCCGCATCCGTCCCCGGGTCTATCACAAAAGCGGAATCATTCTTATCAAGAATATAACAGTTGGACTGAAAACCTTCAGGCTCTATGAAAAGCATACGTCTCCGCCTCTGCGGACTTTCAGCATCGACGGATACATCCAACGCTTTTGTTTACAAATCTTCAACGGTATATTTTAAGTTTCTGTCCGGGATAAATGATGCTGTTGCGGGCGACATTGTTCCATTTTTTAAGATTCCTTACGGAGACTTTATATTTTCTGGCTATTGTAGAGAGACTATCTCCCGAGCACACCTTATAAACAACAACTTTGTGCTCCCTCGCGCGGATTTCTTTTTTTGAAAGGTATTTCTGTTTTTCAGAAAGTCTCGAAAATTTTTGAATGAAAACCGCCGATTTCCCTACGGGAAGTTTCAAAATATAGGGAATGATATCCGGCGGCGTGCACTGCCTTGAAAGTTCGGGGTTAAGCGCGATAAGGTCTTCTTCCTTACAGCCGGAGCACTTTGCCGCGAGCTTTAAATCCACAGGCCCGTAAACATCCACCGTTTCATATTTAATCTGATTGTTTGTATCGTCGGAAAATCCGAAAATCAGCGGGTCTTTTGATATCATCACCGCCGCGATAATTTTTGGAACATAATCTTCTGTTTCTTTCGGAAGATATAAATCCCAGAAATTGTTTGTATCCTGTTTCTTTATCGCCGATGACACCCTGGTCTGACCTGAGTTATAAGCAGCCAGCGCCAGATACCAGTCATCAAATTTATCCCGCAGTTCCTTAAGCATTTTAGCCGCGGCCTTTGTTGATTTCACCGGATCCCGCCTTTCGTCGTACCAGTGATTTCTCTCCAGCCCGAATATTTCACCCGTAGGTTTCATGAACTGCCACAGGCCCACCGCATTGGCCCTGGACACAGCGAAAGGATAAACGCCGCTCTCTATTATAGGAACGCAGGCAAGCTCTTCAGGCATATTTTCAGCTCTGAGTACTTCCTTGAACATGTGAACATAATTTCCGCTTCGTTCAAGCCATTTTTTAAAATAAACTTTTCCGGGTCCGGTATAATAAACCAGCCATTTCTCAACGCGATCGTTAAAAACAAGAGGAAAATCGGATTCTGTTTTTTGAGGATAAAGTTTTTGCGCGGCCTTAATCCTTAACCTGCATATTGAATCCATAAGCTTGTCGTAATAGTCCAGCTCTTCGGATTTCATCGAATTTCTGTCGCCGGAAAGGAGAGTTTTAAGAGCGTAATCGCAAAGCGTCGACGCCTGGGAATAATCGCCGGAATTGTAGAACACTTCGGCGGAATCGTGATAATGCGCGACATAGATAATGTCAAATTTCGCTTTGCTGTAATTCATTGTTGAGCAGCCCTGAAGAAAAACAAGAAATGCCGCCGGTGAAAAAAATTTAAGAAACAAAGTTCTTTTTAGTTTCTTAATTGTTCTATTTCCTTAATGATCGCCGGCACTGTTTCAAAAAGATCTCCCACAATGCCGTAATCGGCAATCTGAAATATGGACGCGTTGGGGTCTTTGTTGATAGCCACTATCACATCTGACGACTGCATGCCCACAAGATGCTGTATGGCTCCCGAAATCCCGCACGCTATATAAAGTTTAGGGCAAACAGTGCGCCCCGTCTGTCCAACCTGGTGAGAATATGGAATCCAGCCCGCGTCAACAGCTGCCCGTGACGAACCGACAGCTCCGCCGAGCGCCCCGGCTAGTTTCTCTATCATTTTAAAGCCCTCCGGCCCGCCCACGCCTCGGCCTCCGGAAACTATTATATCGGCGTCGGCTAAATTTATCTGCTGAGTGATATCCTTGACAAAATCTTTTATGACCATGTCAAGTTTTATGCCTCCGGGCAGCGGGAACTCTATGATTTCGCCTTTTTTCGCGGGATCCGCGGAAAGAGGCTTAAACACTTTGTGCCTGACGGTGGCCATCTGGGGCCTGTTATTTCCCGAAAGAATTTCCGCCATTATATTGCCGCCGAAAGCGGGCCTTGTCTGGACAAGA
>VMTI01000245.1 GCA_013791675.1 bacterium
GTATTGCCTGTTTTTGCGCAGGAGGCCGGGCAAGATAAAATAATAGGAAGGGCGCTTCTTGAATACCAAAAGGGGAATACGCCTTATGCGCTTGATATAATATATAAAGTGCTTGAAAAATATCCGAAAAACGTCGGCGCTATTGATCTTTACGGACAGATAAAGAATGACGAGGCAATGAGGCTTTGCCGAGCGGCTTCGATATATTTCAGAAACGGGGAAACCGATATAGCGCGGAAGAAAATTGAAGAAAGCAGGGCGCTGTCCGTGGATGTTTTCCTTGCTTATATTGAGGAAAAAATAATAGAGGCCAAAAGTTTTCTGGCGAATCAGGACCCTGTTATGTGCGAGGCTGCCGCGTCTGAAATTTTGTTTTTTGAACCGGGAAATAACGAAGCTGCGAAGCTTGAGACACTGCTTAAAAGTTCGTTTTTCAGAGAGCTTTACGGTAGTGTAGTGAGTGAAAAGAATAAACTTTCCACGCAGAAATATCTTGAAGCAAAAAAACTTATCTCAAATCCCGTAAAAGCTTTGGCTTTGGCGAACGATTCCCTCAAGTTTGATCCGTCAAATGCCGATGCCGCTAAATTGAGAAGACAGATGCTTCAAACCCTGGCGGAAGCAGAATCTTCGGATCTTGATAAATCCGATAAGCAGCGCGCCAAAGATAAAGAAAAGGCACTCGTGTATTTTTTAAAAGCTGAAAAATATTATCAAAAAAGGAATTTTGAAAAATGCTTTAAATATCTTGAGAAAGCGCTTGCGAAAGACCCTGATATGGAAAAAGCGAAACAAATGAAAAATGAAACAGGCGCGCTGATAAGCGCCGCGGAGATTGCCTCCGCCTTTGAGCTTCTTTCCTCCGGGAAAAAGAGAGCCGCTGCCAGGCATGTGAAAAACGCGCGGCGCTATGATCCGGAAATGCTATCTAAAAAAGCGGAAGAACTGATGGGTGAGGCGAGAAAGCTTATGGATGCCGGAGAAAATAAAAAAGCCGGCATTTTATTCACGCAGGCGGCGCTTTTAAATCCGCGCTATGAAGATGATAAGAATATATCGGTATCAGTTGAGGAAATTGAGGAAGCGTGGAGCCTTTACAGGAATGGTAAGTATGCCGCTTGCGCGGGTATTATATCAACCGCCCAGAAAAAATATCCGGGAAACGCCGAGATTATGTTTTTGGAAAGTATCAATTCCGCGCAGGTTGCGCTTGATAAAGGCGATTTTTTAAGAACAAGGGAGTTTCTTTTAAAAGCGGTGAAGCTCAATCCTCTGCACAAAGAGGTGTGGGATTTTTTTAACAGGATGGATGAACTTTTGAAAATATTGGGATATGAACCGCCTCCGGCGGAATAATCAGGAGGAACGCGGATGAAAAAAATAATTATATTTATGATGTTTTGCGCGCAGGCCGTCGCGGAGATAAATCCCCGCACTTTTGGCGCGGCTTTTGAAAATTACCTGACCGGAAATTACGAGGAAGCTTTTAAGGATTCAACTCAGCTCTACAAGGAAAATCCCTCTGAAAAAAGGGTTAGGGAACTTCACCACAAGACGCTGATAAAAATGGCGCTTCTTGCGGAATCCCGCAGCGATTATAAAAAAGCGATGGCGTATATCACAGAAGCCGGGAAAATAAATCTTACCGGGGAAGTAAAAGAAATAAAAGAGCGTCTCCTGAAAAATATAGACAAGCCCAAGCCGTCTGCGAAAAAGCCCGCCGCGGTGAAGAAAACGGCGCCGGTAAAAGAACCGCCGCCCACGGTTAAGAAAGAGTCGCCGGAAAAAAAAGACAAAAACGCAAACAAAGACGAGGTGCTCAGAGAAATTCACAAGTCCGACAAGAAAGCTGAAATGCGCTATCCAACTTCTGTTTTTATGCTGCTTACCGTTAATTTAATGGCTGTTATGGTATTGGCGTATTTTGTCGCGGCGGCTTTTTCTAAAAAGAAAGAATCCAAGCTTATGGAGGAAGAAAGAAGAATTTCGCAGATTGTTCATACGCTGGGTTCCAAGGGGGAATATCAGACAATTTTACAGAATCAGAAAGAAATAATGAATGAATTGGCAAAACTGCCGGAAGAAACATCAATGATGAAACTTCAGAATGCGGAAGTTATAAAGCTGATAGAGAGACTTACAAAAAGCAAAACCGGCACCAATATAGAGCTTTCTTCGCAATCGCTGCGGGCAGGCATAGCGGGGGTGGATGATACCGCCAGGGTCAGGGCTGATACGGTAGAGCTGCTTACGGAAATGTTCAAAGGTTCGCCTATTATGGAAGAGATGCTTGAGCCGTATTTGCGAGATCCCAATAACAGAGTCAGGGGCAACGCCGCGCTTGCTCTTTTTCCGCGCAACCGCCGCCGCTCGCTGGATACTGTGTCTGAAATGGCCAAGGCTGATGATGTTTGGATGAGAATGACCTCGGCCTGGGTTTGCGGTGAGATGGGTGTTTCCGAAAGTGTAAAAATAATGGAACCGCTTTTAAACGACACATCTTTTCATGTGCGTAAACGTGCGCTTAATTCTTTTAAAAAATTGAAGGATGCCGGCGTGGATATCACTATAGAAATAGAGCAGAAGATGCAGGATATCGATGCCGAGGATAAAGAAAATTAGAGCCCAGCCGGACACCATCCGCCGCTTAATGATGTTTTTTTAGGGGATGCGTTTTCAATGTTTTCAGAGTAAAATATAAGTATGGGGAATAGAAAAATAAATATTTTTCTACGCAGGGGCATTTTTGTCCTGGCGTGCGGTGTTTTAGGAGCGTCGTTTTGTTTTGCCGTTGATGCTCCCAACGGAATTTTGTGCAATAACAAAACAAATCCGGTATGGGTGGAATCTCCCGCGCCTTCATTCGGCTGGAGCGCTTCAACGCAATGCTATTATAATCTGGTTGTCGCCGCGTCACCTGATTTCGGCGCTTTGAAATGGAACACGGGAATAATAACAAGCACGTTAAAATCCTGTGTTTATGCGGGCTCCGCACTCTCGGGAAACACCACATATTACTGGAAGGTTAAAGTCGCCGATATTTCGGGAACATTTTCATCGTATTCGGGTACCGGTACTTTCAGGATGAATTTATTTCTAAAGAAATCTTCTTTTGCCGGAGGAGATATAAACGCTTTTGAGGATGTGGGCTCTATAGGCGTCGGGGACCTTGATAATGACGGTTATACGGATATTGTGCTCGGAGGCAAAGGTTCGCAGGCGATGACGCGTTTTTATAAAAATGACGGAACGGGGGCATTCACACAGGTTTTTTCCACTCAAGAGGGCAAGGATTTGGGCGGGATAATAATCAGGGACATTAACAATGACGGTTTAAATGATGTAATTGCCACCGCCGAAATCGGAGCGGGGTCGGCTAACCAAAGTTCCGTCATACTCATAAATCAAGGCGATTTTGTTTTTAATATAAGCGCTTCGCTCAATGCCAAAAAAACCCCTACATCCGTTTGTTTTGATTTTAACAGGGATGGTAATTACGATATAGTAGAAGGTTTAACGACAGGAGGCGGCGGCGGTGAACAAAACACTTTTTACGCGGGGCAGGGAAACGGCCAGTTCGCGTCCGGCTCATCCTTCGGTGATTTAAATGAAACAACATCTGTTGCCGCGGCTGATTTTGACAATGACGGATGTCTGGATATTGTTGTTATGA
>VMTI01000131.1 GCA_013791675.1 bacterium
CTGTAGCCGTGCTGCCTGCTTCGCGATAGGTGCTCAGCAAACAGCGCTTCTATTTCACGCATATTAAAATAACCTCGTCCTGACGCTTTTTCTGAGAGAACCGTTTCTCTGAAAAAATCTTTCCACTCGTTTCTGAACCATTTATCAATGGGTATTCCAAAACCCTGTTTGCCTCTGTTCAAAATCTCCCCGGGCAGAAAATCCGAGAATGCGTCTTTCAGAATACGCTTCTGTTTTAATCCCTTTATTTTCCACTCCGCAGGCAAGGTCGCGGCGAATTCCACAAGACGGTAATCCAGAAAAGGCGACCGCCCTTCAAGGGAATTTGCCATCGTGGCTATATCGGCCTTAACCATCAGGCACTCCGGCAGATAAGCCGTCATATCCGTAAAAAGCGCCCTGTCAAGAGAACCGTTAGCGGGAGCGTTTTCAAAAATATTTATGAGAAAATGCTCAGCGTCAATATAGTATACAGCGCGCCTCATCTCATCCGAATACATCCTGAATTTCGTTTCATTGTCAAAAAAACGGTGCCATATGAGATTGCGCCGGGCGGGTTTTTCTTTTAATGCCTCGAGAAATCTCTTGCCTCTCTTGAAAATATTTACGCGCGACGCCCCTTCCGGAATCATATTCAAAATTCCGCGGAAAAGTTTTTCCGGCACAGCTTTGAGCGGAAACGCGGCGATGTCGGATTTAATAAGAGCCATGTGCCTGAGATAACCGCCGAAATTCTCGTCGCCGCCGTCACCGTTTAAGGCGACTGTCACATGACGGCGCGTCAATTCGGATACATAAAAGCTCGGAAGCGCGGAAGAATCCGCATAGGGCTGATCATAATGCCACACTATTTTTTTTAGAATATCCGTGTGTATCGGATCTACGACAAATTCATGATGCTCTGTCCCGAAACGCTTCGCTACAATGGCGGCATATTTAAGTTCTGAAAAATCCTGTTCCTTAAAACCTATTGAAAAAGTCTTGACTGGGGAAGATGAAATTCCGCTCATCAGTCCCGTGACGATGGAAGAATCTATCCCCCCGGAAAGAAAAGCCCCCAGCGGCACATCGGAAATCATTCTTAATTTCACCGCGTCTTTTAAAATATCCTTTATTTTTTCTTTCGCGCCGTCATAAGACAAATCTGTTTTTTTGCGGAAGTCCGGCGACCAGTATTTCCGGCATTGAACCGTTCCGCGGGAATCAACCGTCATAAAAGAGGCGGGCTCCAGCCGGAAAACATTCTCGAAAATAGTCATCGGCGACGGGATGTACTGATAAGTCAGGTAATAATGAATCGCCGGCAAATTCACTTTTTTTTCAAATCCCGGCACCGCCAGAAAAGATTTGATTTCTGACGCGAAATAAAATGCATTTTTTATTTTCGTGTAATAGAGCGGCTTTTTACCCGCTCTGTCTCTTGCGAGAAAAAGCATATTCTTTCTGCCGTCCCACAGCGCGAAAGAAAACATGCCGTTAAGGCGCTCTAAACAGTTTGCACCGTAATCCTCATAAAGATGCACAAGCGTTTCCGTATCAGACCGCGTATAAAATCTGTGCCCCGCGGCCTCTAATTCTTTGCGTAAATCCCGGAAATTGTATATCTCTCCATTGCAGACAACAGCAAGGGATTTATCCTCATTGAAGATTGGCTGGTGCCCTGTTTCAAGATCTATTATGCTCAGCCGCCTCATCCCCAGGCCCGCCGTTGCGCCACCGGAGCCTTTGCTGAAAAAATAGCCCTCGTCGTCGGGGCCCCTGTGAATAAGAAGATTATTCATTTTCTTCAAGACTTCAGCCTTGATTGGTTCGCCTTTAAAATTAACTATTCCGCATATTCCGCACATTTTTATTTTCTCTTATAAATTACTATCTCTTTGCCGTAATTCTTCACAATGTGTTTGGTGAAAAAAATCTTTTCAAAAAAGCCGATATTATTTTTGTACCGCCGGACCTGTTCAAAATTATCATCAAAATACGAACTTTCAGCAAGTCCGCCTTTTTTGTTTTCAATCCATATATAATATCTAAAGTCCTTTTTTGAAGCGCCGCCAATTTGCGGTTTCAGGTCATAATCCCACATTCTAAAAGCGGGATAACCTTCCATCCCCGTAAAATTGCCTCCGGCGGCAATAGAAGAACCCGAAGGTATATTATCGTTTATCCATTTGCCCGCGGAAATTCTCGTGTCTTCTTTCAGCCAGAGATATAAATAATAACTTGCGTTCAGCATTGATAACGCAAAGACAGCGCCTAATGCAATTTGGCCCCATCTTCTATGCTCTCTCCACAGAAAATCCGCAAAATATCCCGCCGCTAAAACTGCAAACGGGACAAGCGTAACGCTGTAATGAGCATAATGACAATGTGAAAAACTGATATAAACGGCCGCGGGAACAAAAGCGGCGCAGAGGACAATCATTTCCGGTGTCCGCGTTCTTAAAATCTTCCATAAACCGAGCAGGCAAAAGACATATATACCCGCGCTTAATTCCGCCGGTAATGTCGCCAAAAAATATATAGCCGCATTATAAAAAGAGATTTTGAAAGGGGCGGCGCCGGTAGCAGCTAGCAATTCTTTGTAAACCATCTTAATATTAGGTACAAAATATGGATTTGTAATTAAAAACGCTCCTAACACAAGAAGACTGCCCTTGATCAAAAGCGATAATTTCTTTTCATTTGAAGTGGAAAAATATACCGCGGCTAAAAACGCCGGCATCATAAAAACATGTATATAAATTGAACCCAGCGCAAAACCAAGGAATACACTGGCTAAATAAAACAATTTTTCCCTGCCTTCTTTGACAAATAAAATCATAAAAATAAAAGCCAGCATACTCCAGAAAAGAGAGAAGCCGTAAGGCTTCATAAGATTTCCGTCAATCATAACTCCGGGAGTTATTGAGTAAAAAAAAGCGGCAAAAAGACCCGCGCGCCGGCTGAATATCAGCGAACCGGCATAAAAAATAAGAAATACCGTCAAACTTGTAAATAACATTCCCCATAGTTTGAATATTACATAAATTTTCCGCATTTCTTCCGGATGCAAGAAGTAATATGATATATCCGAAGTTAAAGTTACTGCTCCGACTACGGAGGAAAAATAGAGAAATGCCCCGGCGCTGTAAATATAGAGACCTCCATATGAATAGGTTCCGGGGTCAGGTCTCAGACCTTGCGACTTTATCCTCTCCAGAATTGCTATTGTAACCTGTTCATCAGGATTAAATGACTGCATTAAAAAA
>VMTI01000117.1 GCA_013791675.1 bacterium
AGTGCCCGATCTGCGGCGTAAAGCCGACGATAACAGAATTGATTGATTACGAACAGTTCTGCAGTTTGAAACCGCAGGGATAACGGTTAAAGGGGAAAATGGAGGTAAATTAAAATGGTCAGAAAAAAATTATTCAGAAAGGTTGTGAAATTGGTTTTCCCGCAGGAGCTGATTAAAAAGCCGGTAACATTTCGGATGGCAAAAAAATATGACATTATTCCCAACATCCGCCGCGCGAAAGTTACCGAGACCGTGGGCGAAGTGGTTCTTGAGCTGGACGGCGATGAAAAAAATGTCAGGGACGGAATTAAGTATCTGAAGAAACAAGGCGTCGTTGTAGAACCTATTGAGGGAGATATTGTGGATTAGCCGCCGCGACTAATCTGCAAAATGAGAATGAACGCCATTAAAGCGGTTGCGCTGCTGTCGGGCGGACTTGACAGCAGTTTAGCCGTAAAGCTTATGCTGAATGAGGGCATTGAGGTTATATGCGTTAATTTTTTTACGTCTTTTTGCATGTGCGACGGGAGCAAGGGCTGCAGAAAATCGGCGGCGGTGGTTTCGGAAAATTTTCGCACTGAACTTAAAATTGTTAATGTTTCGGAAGAATTTCTGGATATAGTAAAAAATCCTGTTCACGGCTATGGGAAGCACTTGAATCCCTGTATTGACTGCAGAATATTTATGCTGAAAAAGGCCGGAGAGTTTATGAGGCAAATCGGCGCGAAATTTATAATAACAGGCGAGGTGCTGGGGCAGAGGCCGATGAGCCAGAATAGAAAAGCTATGGAAGTGATTGAAAAAGAAAGCGGTCTTGAGGGGTTTATCGTGCGGCCTCTTTCGGCGAAATTCTTTCCGCCCAGTTTGCCGGAGCGGGAGGGCTGGATCAACAGAGCTATGCTTTTGGGAATAAAGGGGCGGTCGCGAAAGAAGCAGTATGATTTGACAGAAAAACTCAGGGTTTCCGGGTTTGCGTGCCCGGCCGGAGGCTGTTTGCTAACTGACAGAAACTTCAGCTTGATAGTTAATGACCTTATAAATTCGGATATGCTCACCGTGCCCAATATAAATCTTGCCAAAAACGGGAGGTATTTCAGTATAGGAAGATTCTTTAAATTATTTGTCGGGAGGAATGAGCGGGAAAATATAATATTGAAAAAATTCGCCCGGAAGGGAGATTTATTTTTAGAATCCGAATCAAAGGGCCCTGTCGCGGTCGGCCGGGGGGAACTCAATAATGAAAATATACAATACGCGCTAAATATTGTCGCATCTTACTGCAAAAATGAGGAAGCGAAGATTAGCTTTTCTGTTCTGCCGGGTGAGACGAGTTATAGGATTATCCGCGACAAACTAACTGAACAAAATCTGGCGGATTGCAGAGTGCCGGAAAAGGGCCGCGAAGGTAAGGGACGGGTACTAAGCAACCGTCCCCTGTAACCACCGAGATGGAATTAAATCAAACAGATAAATGCGTTCTTATGTTTTCAGGAGGACGTGATTCCACAATAGCCGCTATGCGGCTCTCAAAAAAATTTAGACATTTGATTCTGGTTACGGTCATATCGGAGCATTTAGTCGGAGTTGAGCGTGTATATCAAAGAATCATACAGCTTAAAAAATATTTACCAAAAGAAACGGAATGGGTTCAGGTAATTCTTCCAAAATTTACAATTAAAGAACAGCTGCTTAATGTGACCTGCCTTCCGTGTCAGAGGGCTTATGTCATTATAGGAAGCATCATTGCTCAAAAAGGCGATATATCAAATTTGGCTATGGGCTATTCAGGATATCAGAATACCTGGCCGGAGCAGACGCCATACGCAGTAGAAAAACTTCGCGAAACGCTGAAAATTTCAGGCATTCAGCTTCATTTGCCGGTTTATGATATTAAAGAAAAAGACTATGCGCTGGACGAGCTTACGCGGCTGGGCTTGAAAAAGGAATCTTACGAGCAAAAATGTCTCAAACAGCAGTATAACATTGAGTTAGGCGAAGATATATTAAAAACAGAAATTGACAAATGGACAGCCGGTATCTCGGAAATTATCAAACTAAAAAATACAGTTACATTAGATATTCGTTTTCATGGAAGAATATCGGATATCGGAGACTTATCTTTGAAGACATATTAATTACAGGCAATTCAGTTTAGAGAGGTGTCAACGCAAAGTAAAAACTTCCGGTTTTCTGCAAAATGAAAACTTCCGGTTTTTAATTTGAGCTTTTTCATAAAATCATCTATATGCCGCCTTTCCAAAAGGCATATGTCGCCATGGAT
>VMTI01000174.1 GCA_013791675.1 bacterium
AACTTAGGATTTAAGGTCTTTTCCGGCTGAAAAGTTCACTCATAAAAAATAACGGTTTTACCGACGGTAAAAGTTATGTCCGGAAAAGCGGGAAGTGCGCTACTCGTAATCCAATAATCACTGAATAGCCAATAATACCAAATTGCCCCTTGACAAGATTAGTCAGAGAGTTTATACTTTTAGTAATGAGCAAAAAAATATTTACCACTCAAGATGTGGCGCAGCTGCTGTCCTGTGACCTTACAACAGTTATCAAATGGGTAAACGCGGCTAAGCTTAACGCGTATAAAACGCCCGGCGGCCACAGGAGAATAGAGAAAGCCGACCTCTTAGAATTTATAAAAAAATATGACATGCCCATGCCCGACGAGCTTCAGGAAGTGAGCAGGGTGCTGATTGTTGACGATGATCCTCAATTTATTGAAATGACAGCGGCCGTGCTGGGACAGATAGAAAACATCAGGCTGGACTCGGCGAAAGAGGGTTTTGAGGCGGGGGAAAAGGTCATTTCCTTTAATCCGCATGTTGTTATACTGGATATTAAACTCCCCGGCATAGACGGTTTTGAGGTCTGCCGGAGAATAAAAGACAGAGAGGAGACCGCGGGCGTGAAGGTGATAGCCGTCACCGCTTATGGTACTCTCGACGATAAAAATCGCATTATGGAATGCGGAGCCGACCATTATTTTCAGAAGCCGGTAAAATCAGAACAACTTATAAGCACGGTTAAAAAACTACTGCCGTAAATGAAAGAAAATTTAATTTTTAACAATGGTTTTTTGTTTTTGAAAGTGGTAAGTAAACAGCACGCTTCGTACAGCACGAAAAATATTTCAGAAAAAATGTGGTTTGGAACCGTCCGCTTTCACGCGGGCATTGGAGGATAACATGACAAGCGCAAAGAGGATTCGTTTGGAGAAGGGTTTGATGAAGGTCGGCGAGATTGCCGAGGAAGCGGGCGTAATGCCGTCTACGGTGAAGTTTTACACCGAGGAAGGGCTTCTGGATGTGGTGGAACGCACATTGGGCGGCTACCGTCTTTACGACAGAGAGAAAACTGTCAGAAGAATTATCGCCATCCGCGGGATGACTTCGCGCCGTCTTTCGCTTTCCGAACTCAAACCCGGCCAGAACTGAGGCGCGATGAGAGGAGAAAAACAAATGTCTGATTTAGTGCCTGTTGAAATAATCGCGAATAAGATTTTTTTAATTCGCGGACAGAAGGTAATGCTTGACCGTGACTTAGCCAAACTCTATGAGGTGGCTACCGGCCAATTAACTCGACAAGTAAGACGGAACATTGAAAGGTTCCCGATAGATTTTATGTTTCAGTTAACAAAAGATGAACTGGAAAATTGGATATGCCAATTTGGCACATCAAGTTGGGGTGGTACAAGAAAACTGCCATTCGCCTTTACGGAGCAAGGGGTGGCGATGTTATCAAGCGTTCTACATAGCAAAAAAGCGATAATGGTAAACATCAGTATAATGCGGATTTTCTCAAAACTTAAACAATTAGCTCTCAGTCACAGCGAATTATTGAGAAAGGTTGATTCACTGGAAAGAAAATATGGCGAGCACGATAAAAGAATTGCGGTTATTTTTCAGGCGCTGAAGCAATTACTGGAGCCGCCGAAACCGACGCCGACGAGGAAAATGGGATTTTAAAAAATGAATAAATTAACCGAAACCCGACCGAGGCAGTTTAAAAAGGAGAAAAAAGCAATGTCTGATTTAGTGCCTGTTGAAATAATCGCGAATAAGATTTTTTTAATTCGCGGACAAAAGGTGATGCTGAGCCCGGATTTGGCAAAACTTTATAGTGTTGAAGTTAGGGCGCTTGTCCAGGCGGTAAAGCGGAACATTGAGCGTTTCCCCGCTGATTTCATGTTTCAGATAAACAAGGATGAATTTGAAAACTTGAAATCACAAATTGTGATTTCAAGTTGGGGCGGCTCGAGAATCATGCCTTATGCTTTTACGGAGCAAGGTGTGGCGATGTTATCCAGCGTTCTACATAGCAAGAGGGCGATAATGGTAAATATCAGCATAATGCGTGTTTTCTCAAAACTTAAACAATTAGCTCTCAGCCACAGCGAATTATTGAGAAAGGTTGATTCGCTGGAAAGAAAATACGGCGAGCACGATAAAAGAATTGCAGTTATTTTTCAGGCGCTGAAGCAATTGCTGGAGCCGCCGCCGGTTCCGCCAAAAAGGAAAATAGGATTCTGAAAAATGAATAAATTAACCGAAAGCAGAACGAGGCAGTTTAAAAAGGAGAAAAAAGCAATGTCTGATTTAGTGCCTGTTGAAATAATCGCGAATAAGATTTTTTTAATTCGCGGACAGAAGGTGATGCTTGACCGCGATTTAGCGGAACTTTATGGGGTTAGTACGGGAAGATTAAACGAGCAAGTTAAAAGAAATGAAAAAAGATTCCCTGTTGAGTTTATGTGCCAGCTATCAAAAGAGGAGTTCAATAACTTGAAATCGCAATTTGCGATATCAAGATGGGGAGGAATAAGAAAACTGCTGATAAAAACCTTCATCAGGATGAGAGAAATGATGCTCTCCTACAAAGACCTGAAAGAGAAAATAGAGAAGATGG
The DNA here is from genome assembly GCA_013791675.1 of bacterium. Classification (GTDB taxonomy): domain Bacteria; phylum CG03; class CG03; order CG03; family CG03; genus CG03. The sequence continues at coordinate 2,609 of VMTI01000174.1, forward strand.
AAAGCAAATACGACAAGCAGTTCCGGATTGTGTTCCATGCTTTAAAACAATTGTTGGAACCGCCGAAACCGAATCCGACGAGGAAAATGGGATTTTAAAAAATGAATAAATTAACCGAAAGCAGAACGAGGCGTCTTAAAGAGGAGAAATCAATGTCTGATTTAGTACCGGTTGAAATAATCGCGAATAAGATTCTTTTGATTCGCGGGCAGAAGGTGATGATAGACAGAGATCTGTCAAAATTATACGGTGTGACTACAGGGAATTTAAATCTTGCGGTCAGGAGAAACATAGAACGCTTTCCGGAAGATTTTATGTTTCAACTTACCAAGGAAGAATTTCAAAACTTGATATTGCAATTTGCAACATCAAGATGGGGCGGTACGAGGAAGCATCCTTTTGTTTTCACGGAGCACGGTATTTTAATGCTGTCATCGGTATTAAACAGCGACAGGGCAATAAAAGTTAATATTCAAATAATGCGCGCCAAAGATGTGTTGAAAAAACTTTCGAAGCGCGAGGGGCAGATAAAAACGATATTCGGGGTAATAAATAAGCTGTTATTGCCGTCGCCGGTTCCGCCGAAAGGGAAAATGGGATTTTGAAAAAATGAATAAATTAACCGAAAACCGACCGAGGCGATTTAAAAAGGAGAAGAGAATGCTAAAGCCAAATCCGTTTACTCCAAAATCGGGTTTAGAACCGAAGGCCTTTATCAACAGAGAGGAAGAAATAAACTTTTATTTTAAAAGAGTTAATGAAGCCATACATGGGAATATTAATCACTACATTATTAACGGCGCGTGGGGGTCAGGTAAAACGAGTTTACTTAGATACTTTAAGCTGCTTGCCCAGGGGCAGGACTGTTCCGGCTGTTATTTTATAGCGAGGGAATTGACTGAAAATATATCTGATATGGAAATAACCGCTCACATTATTCAATCCATAGTAAGGAACATCCCCTACAAATTAGCCAAAAAAAATAGCAAATTATTGAAATTGATTGATGCATTTGGAATTCAGATATTAGGTTCCGGTTTTAATATTTCATTTCAGATAGACAAAGATAAATATATTGACCCGCAGATATTTCTTGCCGACGGATTACTGAATATCTGGCGGGATATTTCTAAACACACGAATTTGCTGGTTGTTTTAATTGATGATGTGCAGAATTATTCAAAAGCAAAAAGAATTTTTACCTTACTGAAAAATGTTCTTTCAGATAAAAGAATTATAGATGAAACGAAAATTCTTTTTATATTGAGTTCAACAATTGAAGGATGGAAACCGTTTATTCAGATAAATCACCCCATAGGGCGTTTCTTTATTCCAAGAATGGAATTGAGCAACTTTGACAGGGAAAAGACCATTAAGCTGCTTGATGAAGTTTTAAAAGATACAGGTGTTGCATTTACCGATTCCGTGCTGGAAAAAATATTCAAATATACAGAGGGGCATCTTTTCCAAACACATTCTTTAGGAAGCGCTCTTTATGATAATCAGAAAAACGGCATGGTGACGGACGGTGAGTGGGACAAGGGTTTAGAAGAAGCGATGTTTTACCTCGGAAATACGGTTTACGAGGGGATAGCGGAAGGAATCAGCGATAATGAGATAAAAATAATCAGGGCGCTAAATTTATTCGGCAATAACAAATTAAATGGTATTAGCCGGAAAGTTAAAATTTCCGGCATAAATGTATATCTTCGCAGACTGGTTGATAAGGGCATATTGAGGTCTTTGAGACGCGGGGAATATGAATTTAACGATAAGATGTTGGGATTGTATTTGCAAAATAACAGAAATAACAAATAATGAACGATTTTGTTATTTTTGTGATTTTTGAAAAGGAGCGGGTTGTAAAAGAAAAATGAATAAATTAACCGAAAGCAGAACGAGGCACTTTGAGGCGGCGAATGCCGACTTCAGAGTGTGCGAAGGTATTAGGAACTCTGCCTATGCCAATGCTTCTGCAGACAGGCGTTCCCAATATCATAGAAATTATTTTTTGAAAAAAGCAAAAAGAATTACGGTTAATACGCCGACGATGGATGCAAACTGTCCTATCCAGAAAATAAACATCCATTTGATTATTTCCGCTTTCATTTCAGCAAGGTCGGCTTTTGTCGCCGCTTTTAATTCTGTCAAATCGCCTTTAGTTGCCACCGTGCTAAATAAAGCAGAATTGTTTGTTTCCAGGGCGGTTTCTACTGCTTCTGCAATTTTAGTTGCCTGTTTTTCGTCGAAAGTCGGACACATTCGCTTCGCTCAGTGTAAACTCCGTACTTCAAAAACCTTTAATGTGTTTGCATATGCCATAAAACCCTCCTACGCGGGTATTGTAGTGAATAATGAAATGTTGTGTCAAGTAGTAGTTACAAGACCCG
>VMTI01000234.1 GCA_013791675.1 bacterium
GTCCCGGTTATCCCCATGGCTATCCCTATGTCGGCTCTCTTTAGCGCCGGAGCATCGTTTACCCCGTCTCCGGTAACAGCAACAATCTCGCCCCTCTTATGCAACTGTTCCACTATCCTGAACTTGTGCTCCGGCGCGACTCTGGCATACACCGATACTTTATTCACAACCTCACATAATTCCATATTATTCATTCCGTGTATATCTTCTCCGGTCAATGCCCTATCCTCGCCATTACCTATTCCTAACTGCCCGGCAATCGCTTTTGCCGTATGCAAATGGTCCCCGGTTATCATCACGACCCTTATCCCGGCCGCCTTACATTTCCTGACCGCCGCTATCGCATCCTCCCTGGGCGGATCTATCATCCCCTGGAGTCCGAGGAAAATCAGCCCATCCAATTCCCCGGCGGTGAGTGATGTTTTCTCCTTGTCCACAACCTTATAAGCCATACCAAGCACCCGCAAAGCGTTTTTCGCAAGCTCATCCGATTTCTCTAATATTTGTTCAGTCCTTAAAGGCTCTATATTCCCATCTATTAACTGATTCCGGCAGAGCTTTGAAACTTTCTCCGGTGAGCCCTTTACATAGATAATGTTTTTTCCTTCTCCCTTGTGCAGAGTAGCCATATATTGCTGCTCCGGTTCAAAAGGTATCTCATCTAATCTAAGAAATTTTTCAGTAACACCGGCTTTAGCTGCCGCCACGGCCAGAGCTCCTTCAGTAGGGTCTCCTTTAATGCTATATAACCCCCGCTCATCCTCTGTTAGAGCCGCGTCATTGCACAGGCAGCCTGCCCGCAGGGTTTCAACCAGATCCTTGTCTGACAGAGCCGAATTAAGCCTCTTATCATTAAGAATAAATTCCCCCTTCGGCTCATAACCAACCCCGCTCACATGGTAGTCTTTTCCCCCGCAGTATATCCTGATTACTGTCATCTCATTCCTGGTGAGAGTGCCTGTCTTATCTGAGCATATAACTGTAGTGCATCCTAAAGTTTCTGCCGCCGGCAACCTCCGTATAAGCGCGTGTCGGCGGGCCATAGCCATTGTACCAAAAGCAAAAGTGGCGATTACCGCCGCGGGCAGTCCCTCCGGTATTCCGGCTACAATCAGCCCTATTGTAGCCAGAAACATATACTCAACTTCATATCCGGACACTAATCCGACGATAAAATTAACTACGCCAAGCGAGGGGATGACAATGATTAAAAACTTGGTGAAGCTGGCTATTTTCTTCATTATCGGCGGCGTAATTCTTTCGGTTTCCTGCATCATTCCCGCGATTTTACCTATCTCTGTCTGCTTCCCGGTTCCTATTACAACCGCCTCGCCGCGGCCCCGTGTGACGAAGGTGCCGCTGAAAGCTATACAGCGCTGTTTCTGGGCGCTCAAATCCGGTCCTGAGAGAGAGTCGGTATTCTTGCTTACCGGCAGCGATTCTCCTGTAAGCATTGCCTCATCTATACTGAGATTTTTTGCTGAAAACAGACGCAGCTCGGCGGGTACCCTGCCGCCGCTTTCAAGTAAGACCACATCGCCGGGAACCAGCTCTTTCGCCGGGATAATTTTCTTCTCACCGTCCCTGAGCACAGTACATTCCGGCACCATCATCTTTTTCAGAGCTTCTAAAGAGGCCTCGGCCTTTCCCTCCTGAATGAAACCTATTATCACTGTGCCCAGGACTACGCCTATGATAACCCCCATATCCGTAAATTTACCTAAAAAGAAGCAAACGATGGCCGCAAAGAGCAGGATATAAAGCAAAGGATTATGAAACTGCAGCAGGAATCGGATGAGAGAACTCCGCTTCTTGACCTCCAGTTCATTATACCCATATTTTTCCAGCCTCACTTTTGCCTCACTGGAAGTAAGCCCGCTACTAACAGTTCCTAATGCTTCAAAAACCTCCTCAATTGACAACTGATACCAACTTTTCCCGTTTAGCACTTTAAATACCTCCTAATCTATAAGAAAATTCAAGGATGATTTTCATTCCCGCCGGACCCGGCCTTAATGCCGTAGTCTTGTAAATCATCTAAATAAACTAATGTTTTCTTGTAATTCATAATACCGGCTGTTTTTCCTGCCGCTCCGTCGTCATGCAGGCGGTTTTATTTTCTACATTTGCTATCAAAAAAAGAAATGTCCCCCAGAGCCCGCCTATGCCGGCAAATAACACATCGCGGATATCCCCCACTCTCCATGGAAGAAAAATCTGGAATACTTCATCAACTCCTCCGATCGCGACACAAAAAAGCACAGCAATTAAAATTCTTAAAACAGGATTCACAGGCCTGACTATATTTCCTGATATAAGCCATCCTAACAATCCGTATTTTATAAGATGTAATCTCTCTTCTATAATTCCCATCTGCCGCGCATAAAAGAATCCCGCTGCAAGAACCGCCATGAATAGAAGTATTCTCCCCCCCGTCGGTCGGGATTTATAAAGGCGCAGAAAAACCGCAATTCCACCTGCGGCAAAAAGGGCACCGAGCATTATTGTTATGGCTGTCCATCCTGAATATTTTATAAGAAAGTTTAAAACCTGCCTCATAAATGAAGCTGAAATTATAATAAACAGCGCCCAGAGGAGCGTGTTTTTTGATATGTTAATCTTTATTTCCATACTTTCTTCCCGTCAGATTGAATCACTATTGTTCCCTGTTTATCGGTTGATAAAACCGCAACGCCCATTGTCTTCAGCGTATCCTGCGCTTTCTTTTCACGAAAGGCATCCCGCCATTTACTCGGCCCTGTAGAAATCACCGCAATTTCAGGAGCAACCGCGTTAAAGAATTTTTCAGTTCCGCTTTTACCGTGATGAGGAACAATTAAAACATTGCTTGTTAGTTCCTCTCCGTAATCAACCGCTAATTTATCACACACATCCCCGCTGATATCGGCAGGAAATAAAAAAGCTATATCTTTGTATGTCAATTTAATAACAAGCGAGTCGTTATTCGGATTTCCTGTTAATTTACCGGGATGAAGGATTCGCAGCTTCACACCCTTAAATTTGTTTATTATATCGCCACGCCGCCCTCTGCTGAATTTGATATTTTCCCTTTTAACCGCTTTAAAGAAATCAGAATAATTTTCACTCTTCTCTATATCTTCATTGGCTAACACGCTATCAATTTTAAACTTCTCCATAACCGGGAAAAGTCCGTCTATGTGATCCGGATGAGGGTGCGTAATTACAACCATATCTAATTTCCACACTCCCCGGGCTTTCAGATATTCAACCACCTTTGCCCCCGCCTCAAGGTCTCCCCCGTCAATCAGCATATTTTCACCGCCGGGAAACTCAATAAGGATACTGTCTCCGTAACCCGCATCAATAAAGTGGACAAACAAATGAGCGGATGAACGCCGGCCCATCGTGCCGCCGCAGCTAAAGTCCTCAAAAATCTCAGCAAACGACAGAAATATAATCAGAAAAAGAATTATTTTTACGCCGAGCTTCATATTCTGCCGCCCGTTTTTTGTTTCAGGAATTTTCCTCTGCCTGTTTTTCCTCCCCGCAATCTTTCTTTGTCGCGGTTTTTCTTAATGATTAAATCCATTTTCCGCCTTTTTACAATTCAAACGAGGCGCTTGCAATTGTATCAGCCGCTCACCGGCGCTGCTTTATATTTTTTTGCCGCAACTTTAATTCCAAGCGCCAGAAAACCCGCGACCACGCACATTACGGCGGCGATACGAAACATTAAGACGTAACTGCCCGTTGTGTCATAAATTTTTCCGTATAGAAGAGGCCCCACAAAACCTCCTATCCCATAACTTGAAAAAAGCAGCCCGTAGTTTACTCCAAGATTTTTTGTTCCAAAGAGCTCTGACGCTATCACAGGATAAAGAATTAACCATGTTCCAAAACATAATCCGAAGATACTTCCCAAAAGATAGAGAGCGGCTACATTTGCTCCGACAACAGTTAAACCCGCCGAAACCCCCGCCATGATAAAACAGGCTCCCGCCAGAGAGCGCGTGCGCCCTATTTTATCCGAAAGGCCGCCCATCAATATTCTTCCCGCTCCGTTAAAAACGGCAATGATACTTAATAAGAAAGCCGCGGCCATCGCCGCTACTCCGATTTCTGTCGCATAAGCGACAATATGCGCCATGAGGCCCAAACCCACTATAAGCGCAAGAAGCCAGGCTGTCCACGCCATCCAGAAAACAGGCGTTTTCAATGCTTCCGTCGGGGACATCTCCGCTAAAGGCGCTCTTATAGTCTTTCCGGGCGCGTTTTCAATTACTCTGTCGGCAGGAGGAAGAACAAGAAACTGAGCCACTATAAGTCCCGCAATCATAAAAAAAATACCAAGCGAAATAAATGACGTCTGCCAGTTATACGCGCTTATAATTCTTCTTACCGCGGGCGAAAGTATAAATGCCCCCGCGCCGAAGCCAAAGACGACAATACCTCCCATCAGCCCTTTTTTATGAGGGAACCATTTGACCACGGTTGCCACAGGCGTGACATAAGCGAAACCCGTTCTGATTCCGCCGATAACGCCATACACCGCGCAAAGATAAAAAAGTGATGTGGCAAATCCGCTTAAAAAATATCCAAGCCCGAAAAGAAACGCTCCTATCGTGCATATTTTCCTCGGCCCGTAACTATCCTGCAGCCTTCCGCCGAGAATCATTCCCACCGTATAAGATAACATAAACACCGAGAAAGGCAGCGAAGCCTGCGCCTTAGTCCAGCCAAACTCGCCTATCAGCGGGGTAACATATATCCCCCACACATAAGCAACCCCCATCATCAGCATCATTGACGTTCCCGCCGCCACAATCAAATTCGGATGATTTTTTTTCATTTTGCCTCCCTTAATACAGCAGGGCTAAAGCCCTTTTCTCACTAGGTGTCATCTCTCTTTTCAATATCTCGTTCTTTCGGATAGAAGAACAACATGTTTTAATTCCTCTTCATTTTTTGCGGCAAACCACATTTTTTCGAATTCAGGATTCTGCGTAACCTGGGCAATAGCGGCTAACTCTTTTAAATGCAGACTGCGTTTGTCGGAAGACCCGACAATCACAAATATCACGTGACACAGTTTATCCCCCGGAAAAATAATTCCCGCCTTCGCTCGCAC
>VMTI01000156.1 GCA_013791675.1 bacterium
ACTCTCTTTGAATAAAAAGCCTGTATTTTATTTTGTGTATCGGTAGAATTGAAATCGCGAAAAAAAACAGCGCGGATATAAATCCGGCTGAAACAGAATTTGCAGAATACGCCGTATCAAAACGCAATTCGTTGACGGCAGCTACAAGATTCCCGGCGAAAATTTTATATGGGGCTGTGAGTTTCCCCGGCAGAGCGGCGCCCGAATCTCTGCTGTAAATGGCTTTAAAAACCATCGCCGTCCAGCCTTTCATCTTCGGCTGAAAACTTATTTTAGCGGATGACACCTTGCTTGTTTTGGCGGAAAATACCGCCGAGAAAAACCCGTTGACAGCTGAAGCTTCCGCAAATCTCATAACCCTGCTGTTATTGTAAGCGTCGCGCGCTTCAAATGGAGTGGTCGCGTAAATTCTCCTGACCTGCTGGGGACTGATATCCGCCCACGAGCGCGGCGCTACGGCAGCGCTTAGGCAGAAACCTAAGCAGAAGGTAAGGAAACGCTTTTTCATTTCAGTATAATACTACTTTGAAATACGGCGAATGTCAAGCTATTGGCAATATAATGAAGTTTTTGGTAAACTGCATTTGGTTCGCGGGATTAAAATCCCCGGCAAAGTTCATAGAATTGATAATTTTGTAATGGAGTTAACCGGATATCTGCCCGCTTAAGCGGGCGGCATGGGGAGAGGTAAAATGAAGAGGGGAATATTATTTATCGCCTGTTTTTTACTCACGTCTACGGGCTCATTCGCCGGACGGTTGGAAGACACTTTTGATAAATTAAAATCAAGCGAAACTCTGAAAAGACGGCAGGCGGCGCGGGCATTAGGAAGTTTACAAAATAAAAAAGCTGTTTCCGAAATAATCTTTGCTTTAAAAAAAGAAATTACGGATGAAGTGAAAATTGCTTTGATTGATTCTTTAGGCATCCTAAAAAGTACAGCAGCCACTTCCCTTCTTATTGAGAAAGCAAAAAAAGAAACAGACGCGGTGAGAATTTGCGCAATCATTGCTCTGGGAAAAATTACCGATACAGAAATTATTCCGGAATTAAAAAAGCTTTTAAAAGACAAATCTCCGCAAATCAGATGTTATGCCGCCGGCGCTTTACGAAAACAGGAAAATAAGGATGGGTTAAAAATAATTATAGAGGTTTTAAAAACAAGCCCCGAAGCGGCGCTATCCGCCATAAAAAACTTATCGGAATTTAGCGAAAAAAAAGCGGCAGAATCTTTAATACCTTTTCTGAAAAATAAAGATACGTTAATGAGACTGCACAGCGTCTGGGCTCTGGGAAAAACAGGAAACAAAACCGCCGTTCATCCATTGCTTGAACTTTTGAAAACGGAGAAAAACAGGGGCATATTGCTGAAAACTATTGAAGCGCTGGGAAAAATAGGAGGAGAGGAAAAAATTGCTTCTTCTGTTTATCCCTTTCTATCACATGAGTATAAATCCATAGCCCTTGAAGCTGTCAAAACCTTATCACTCTTAGAAAACGAGAGCGGTATCTCTTATTTAGTCGCGGGCGCTAAAGATGAAAAAGTATCCCGTGAAATTCAGCGCCTCTGCATGACTTCAGCCAGGCAAAGAGCAGGAAAAAGGACACGGGAAGAAGTCATTAAAGCTTTACTGGGGGATACAAGATGGACGATGAGCTGGAGCAAAGAAGAAGCGGATGTTTTGATAAAATTTACCTCTGATAAAAATGAAATTGTCCGAACAATGGCTTATGCCGGTTTAGCCGGAATTAATATTGAAAAATACTGGGAAATAATCAAAAGGGGGCTAACGGATAAAAGTAGCAACTTAAGGAAGGCGATTGTTTCAAAAATCGGCGATTTTAAATTCAACCAGGGCGCTGAGAATTTGAAGGAGTTCTTCCCCCGGGAAGAGCAGGAGCTAAAAAAAACAATTTTAGAGACATTTTATAAATGCTCATTAAAAAACGGATTGCAAATGGGATTGAGTGACGGTGATTTTTATAATCAGTTAACCGCGGCAAACTATCTGTCTATACTGGGAGATAATTCAGGTTATGCCGCTGTTGTAAAAGGTCTTGGAAGTGAAGATGAGGAAATACGGGAATTGGCTTTAGAAACATCCCTGAATATGAAAGATACGCGAATAATCCCTCATTTAAAAAACCTTCAGAAAAAAGTAAAAGATAAAACGCTCAAAAAAGATATAAAAGCGATTATAAAGGCAATTAAAAACCAATGAAAAAAAGAAAGATTAACAGATATTCCTTTTTCACCCCGCTAAAAAGCAAGCCTTCTTCGGCATACGCGCTGTTTTTTCCACTGATAATTTTATTTTATTTTTTAATAGCCGCCGCAAGTTCATAAAAAAGCGGACCGAATCTTTTTAATATTTTAATCTGAAAACCGTTTGCGGTCAAAACCTTATTCAGTTTTTTTAGTCCGTAAGTTCTTTTGTGGTCGTCGGGTTTGAAGCCGAAAAAAACCGCGATTCTGTCGCAGATAGGATTCACGGCGGAAATAATAACAATGCCGCCGGGCCTCAAAACCCTGTTCGCCTCAAAAAGAAGCTTTGACGCGTCATCGGCATGTTCAATCACGGAAGCAATCACAACACAATCAAATTCGCCGGATTTAAACGGGAGTTTTTCGCCGCTGCCTTCAAGAATCAAGACTCCGGTATCTTTATTTGCCTCGCGAAGCCGCGCCTCCGGCTCTATCCCCACGGCTCTTTTCAATTCCAGTTCCGACTTCAAAAAAGTCAGCATCTCTCCGTCGGCAGCGCCAATGTCCAGCAGCTCCATTCCCCGCGCGCCGAAAGTTTTCAGAACCTGAACAATTTCTCTGCTCCTTTTTTTAATCCTGTATTTCGTGATAACATTTTTCCTTCTTTTTTCAAGATACTTTTCCACCGGATTTTCGGCCAGGCAGGCCCCTCCGGCAAACTCCTCAAAAAAAGAATTCATATAAAAAAGGCCTATTAAAGTGGGGAAAAGCTCGTTCACAAGCGATATCAGCAATCCGCCGGCAAGAAGTCCGGCGAGACTGAAACCTTGCGAAAAAACAAGCACAATCAACCCTTCTCTCACCCCCAGCCCTCTTAGCCCTAACGGAAAACTTGAAGCGGCGACAATAAGAGGGAAATAAAATATTCTGTCGGAAAAAGAAATATTTATTCCCACTGCTTTAAACAAAATAAAAAAATTTAATAACAGGCAAATTTCCAGAAGACCCGAGTAAAAGAAGCTTCTGTAAATCCCCTTAGAATCAAACCGCCAAAGGCCGCCTCCGTTCGTCCCGCCGGCGTGTCTTTTAACCGAAAAAATTCCTGTTTTAAATATTTTGCCCGCAAAAATCAGAAAAATCAATAATGAAAAAAGAGATAGAACGAGCCCCCTTGTAAATCCGCGGCAGTAGAACCAACTTACAAGGGACAGAAAACCAAGGATAAAAATTCTCAAAAAATAATTCGTAAAAACCGCGGACAATCCCTTATAGTACGGCATATCAAATCTTCGCTTCAGAAAAACCGCTCTTATAAATTCACCCGACTTGAACGGCATCAGCTCTTTTAAGGGGAAACTGCCAAGTTTAAAAATCCGCACTTCCCGCGAAGAAACAGACAGGCCGAAAAATCTCAAAACCCATTTATATTTCTCAACCGCGGCCACAAGGCAGGCGAAAGCGGAAATGACGAGAGCGAGAAAAAAAAGTTTCACATCCGTTTGTGAAAGCACTATCAAAACTTCCTTAAAATCTATTCTCCTGAAAAGAACAAAAAATATAAGCGCAGTGACAAAAAGAAAAACCAGAAATTTCAGAGTTTTGTTTCTAATTTTCATATTCAATTAACGCTATTTTACGGCTCATTTTTCGCCCGTTTCTCTGCGCTTAAAATATTTTTCACCGATTCCATCCCTTCAAAATTCATACCCATAAAATAACTCAATTCCCTCGCGCCCAAAAAACCGCAGCCGGAACAGCTGTATTCCGGAAGTTTTCTGAACGCCTTCAAAAACCCTTCCCTGACATTCGGCAATTCCCCGAAAAATTCTCCGTCGTTCCTGTCGCAGGGAAGAAGCGTCCCGTCCACGTCAATCACCGCGAACAGTTTTCCCGCGGCGCATTTTACACCGGGGAAACACGGATAATTTCTTATATGACGCAAACTGCTTAAACTGTTTCTCAAAAAAGGGAACCCTTCTTTTTTCAGTTTAATCAGTTTATCAACCGCCTCTTTATACCGCTTCTCATCAGGACACAGCTCGCTGTCCTTCGAACCCTTGTACATCAGCTTAAACGGCTGAAATGCGGCAAGAACCCCGAATTTTTCAGCCAACCCCGCAATAAAATCAATGTCATTCAGATTATATTTTGTAATCGTCGTTGTTATTACGGTTTTAATACCCATCTCTACGCAAATCCGCAGCGCATTATATGACTGCTCAAAGGCCCCCTTTCTTCCCGAAATATAATCGTGCGTCGGCTCTGAGCCGTCAATACTTATTTTTATCATGTCAAGATTCTGCAGAGCGTCTTTTCTTTTCTCAATCAGAGCGCCTCGGGTATTCATGCTGCACGAAATATTAAGCCCTTTCGCGTATTTTATAATTTCGCCGATGTCGTCCCTCAGCAGGGGTTCTCCTCCGCTAAAAGAAATTCGCGCCGTGCCGGCTTTTCCTGCCTGCCTTAAAATTTCTTTTATTTCCGTCAACTCCATTTCAGGACGCGGATTTTTCCACAGAGCGCAGTATCGGCACCTGTTGCCGCAGCGGTCCAGCAGCTGCCATCTTAACGCCAAAGGATAATTTTTTCTCTGTATTTTAAGGCAAAAGAGCGCTTTTAGCCCGGCAAAAACGAAATTCAACTTCATCCTTCCCCCGAATGCGCGGACTTTTTTACGAAATCCGGCTTCCCTGCCGCGCCGATATCCGTGTGAAAATAATGGCCAATCATCCTGAGCGCCACTTTTACATACCGCGCCAGTTCGCCGAAAGAACGCAATCTCGTCAAAGTACGCAAAATAAACACCGGCCTGAAATAAAATCCATAGTACATCTTTTTCAGCAGACTTTCAATTTTCCTTTGACTTAACGCGACGCCCGGAACGTAAATCCTCTTTTCTCCCTCCCGGCCGAGAACAAACTCTTTCCAGTAATCATACCCTGTCTCCCTCACAACATCAAAATGCATTTTTGAGCCGGGTTTCGGGATTGCCCTGCAAATTTGGACAAAGTCAAGTTTAAGTTTCTTTGCCCATTTGAGAGTTTCTTTTGCATCTTTCGCTTTTTCACCGGGATTCCCCGCCATTAGAAAACCGAGATTTCTTATGCCGAGTTTCCGGGATACGGCAATCGCTTTTTCTGTCTGGCTTAAATTAATTTCTTTGTTAATATTTTCAAGCGTTCCTGCATTTCCCGATTCAATACCCCAAAAAACCATTCTCAAACCGCTTTTCTTGGCCGCGCGGAGAATTTCCTCATCCACCAGGTCAACCCTGCTGCGGCATGTCCAGTTAATATCAAGTTTTCTCTTAATTATTCCCTCAAAAATCTTAAGACACCTTTCCCTGTTAACAAAAAAAGTCGCGTCAAAAAAATCAATTTCTCTAACGTCAAAGTCATAATAACACTTCTCAATTTCGGCGAGAACACTTTCCGCGCTTCTCTCTCTGTAATGCGCCAGACCGGCAATCGCGCAGAAAGTACATTTCCACGGGCAGCCCGTTGATGTAAGCATTATTGTGAAATTTTTTCTCTGGGAGACAAAAGAATGATATAGCTGATTCGGGAGAAGATGCCTTGCGGGAAACGGATAACTGTCAAAATCAGCAAGTTTCAGGTTTGCGGGGTTTATAATAACTTCATCTTTTTCATTTCTCCGGCAAAGTCCGGCAATATGTTTATATTTCCCGCCGGGAAAATTTTCCAGAAATTCAGGCAGGGTCTCAACAGCCTCTCCTATAAATCCGAAATCAATTTCAGAATAACTCATTGTCTCACGCGGATACAGCGAAAAATTTATTCCGCCGGCGATAACCGGAACGCCAATCGCTTTTTTCAAGAACCTGATCCAGTCAAGAGTGTCATGAAAGCAGTATGTGTCCAAACGGAACATTATAAAATCAGGGCGAAATATTTCCAGTTTTTTCCTAACCTGCTCTTTACTCAGCTTCAGCGCCGCGGCGTCAATCAAAATCACTTTGCTGCCCGATTTTTCGGCAATTGCGGCAACATACGCTAGAACGATCGGCGGAGAGAAAGTGAATTCCTCATCAACAACTTTTAGATTTTCCGAAAATCCGTGATGCCGTATGGGGACATGAACAAAAGCGACTTTCATGGTAATTTTAATCTTTCCTTTGCCCAGCCTTCGAGGATTCCGGCTAAAATCGCCGGAGTAAAAAAAGAATTATTCTGTATGTTGCACTCGTTAGTGCAAACACAATTTTTCCCGTCAATGTAATTTCTCACGCTCATAGCCTTCGGAGAAAACCACAACTTTTTGAAGTCATATCCAAAATCCCGCAAATTTCCCATATCAACAGATAACGCCTCGCACGGAAAAACATTCAGATTCGCGTCAATTACGGCGGAAACCCTGCCGGCAAGACACGAAAACGGATACCGC
>VMTI01000173.1 GCA_013791675.1 bacterium
CCCTCGGATATACGTTTCGCATTTCCGAAGAATGCCTCCCTTAATCCCCTCATAATCAAAAAAATTGATTTCCATATGAAGGAACTTAAAAAAAATCCGGATTCTCTCTACTACACCTCACTTGAAAAATATTTCGGAATTACCGAACAAAAAGCGAAATTGCCAAAATGGCTGTCTTATTTTTTATACGCGGCCATACCTCTTGTACTAATACTTGCCGCCGCCATAATCGTTTCCCGTAAACAGATAAAAAACAAAACAAAAGAGTTAAGCGAATCCCAGATGGAAGTGATAGACCGCCTCGGTAAAGCCCTTGAGTACAGGGACAACTACACCGGCAGGCATATAAACATAGTTAGCGAAATTTGCTATTTGATTGGAAAAGAAATTGCCCTTTCGCAGGATGAATGCGATATTCTCAAAAAGGCCGTGACAATGCACGATGTCGGTAAAATGGCGATATCTGACTCCATCCTTCTGAAACCCGGCAGCTTAAACAAGGACGAATGGATTAAAATGAAAAAGCACTCCGCTATCGGCGCCAACATGCTGTCAAAAGGCAGATCTAAAATAATTAAAACAGCCGAGACCATCGCTTTGTATCATCACGAACAATGGGACGGCAACGGTTATCCGCGGGCTATAAAAGGAAAGCTTATACCCGTGGCCGCGCGAATCTGCACGGTTGCGGATGTTTTTGACGCTCTGATTTCAAAAAGACCGTACAAAGAACCATGGCCTTTAAAAAAATCAGTCAACGAAATTCTTGAAAGAAAAGGTACGCACTTTGATCCCGGAATAGTCGACGCCTTCATGAAAATACTTCCTCAAATAATCATACAATTCAATTTAAATAAAATTCCTCCGGAAGAAGCCGCCGCCGTAATCGTCTGACCAAAAAATATTCTAAAACTTTAATTTCAGCCGCTATTCTGCTATAATCAGAAAAATTTGACGGCGGCTGAAACCGGCGCAACGGGGAGTTTTATTATGGAATATTTTGTACCTTTATCGTTAAATCAGGCTGAAAAATTAAAGAAAAAAATCGCGGGAAGCGCATTTCTCGCGGGAGGAACCGCTTTGAACTGGCGGGGCGCTCCGGCAGCGAAAGCTCTTATAGACCTCAAAAAGCTGAATCCTCAGGAGATTGAGGCGTCAAAAAACAAAATCATAATCGGAGCTGGAGTAACAATCCAGGAACTGTCCCTATCAAAAAAAGTGCCGCCTGAAATAGCAAAAGCGGCGGGAACTTTCACCAGCATCAACGTGAGGAACATCGCCACCGTCGGGGGAACCGCAGCGAGCGGTTTTTTCATTTCCATCCTTCTTCCGGTGTTCGCCGCGTATGAAGCGGAAGTGGAATATTATTTTTCGGGGCCCTTAGAGATTGCCCTGAGAAATGCAGAGCATTTCCAGGACTTAAAGTCCCGGGAATCTTTCAGATTCCTCGGGGCGAAGCAATCTCAAGGACTGAGTCCCGGAAATCTTTCAGATTTCTCGGGGAAAAAGAAAATCGCGAATATAACGGAATGGCTGAAATTAAAAAGGGGCATCGTCTGCGCCGTTATAATAAAAAAAATACAGCGGAAAGTTAAAATCACTGAAGATAAAATCGCGGCCTCGGATTTTCCTTCAATAGTGACGGCTTTAGGCTTTGACCTCAATGGGGGCAAAATATCAAATGCGGTTATAGCCGTCAGCGGCGCGACAGGGCCTCTCTCAATATCAAAAACCGCCGCCTCGTACCTTAACGGTTTAAAGCCCTGTGAAGCAGATGCGGCGAAACTTGCTCATGCCGCTCTTTCTGACATTAAAACATCCGGCAATGTGAAAGTCAGCGCCCGCGTAAAACAGCGAATGATTGAAAGTCATCTGCGCGCATTGTTAAGCGCTATTTAAGGAGACGACGATGAAAATAAAATTTAATTTAAACGGCAAAGCGGTTGAAATTGAAGCCGCGCCGGAAAAAAAAGCGCTGTATATCCTAAAGGATTTGCATATCAATTCCGTGAGAAACGGGTGCGACGAAGAGGGAAAATGCGGCAACTGCGCAATTCTGCTTGACGGAAAACTGGTAAATTCCTGTCTTCTGATAGCTCCTCAGATAAACGGAAAAAACATCACCACCGTTGAAGCGTTATCCAAAGGCGGAAAACTTCACGAAATCCAGCAGGCGTTTATAGATGCCGGCATTGTGCAGTGCGGCTACTGCACCCCCGCCCAGATACTCGCCGTCAAAGCTCTCCTGGATGAAGTAAAAAAGCCTTCCCGTCAACAGATAAACGACGCCTTGAGCGGTGTGCTATGCCGCTGTACCGGATACAAGCAGATATACAACGCTTTGGATATTATAACCAATGGTAAAAAAGCAAAAGATTTTACGCCTGAATATAAAAAAGATTACAGAGTCGTCGGAAAACTCACTCCGAAAATAGACGCTATCCAGATGGTGAAAGCCGAAGATTCATACGTTGAAGATTATGTCCCTCAAAACGCGCTTCATATTTATGTGCTGGGCAGCCCCTACCCCCACGCGGAAATTATTTCCATAGATACATCCAAAGCCGAAAAAATGGCCGGTGTTGAATACATCCTCACCCATAAAAACTCGCCGAAGACCTGGTACACGCAGGCGGGCCAGAGCTACCCCGAACCCTCCCCTTATGACCAGCAGGTTATAAATGCCAAAATGCGTTTTATCGGTGACAGAGTCGCCGCGGTTGCAGCGACATCTCTTGACCTCGCGAAAAAAGCGGCTTTAAAAATAAAAGTGCGGTACAAAGTCCTTAAACCTGTATTCAGCATTGAAGAAGCCTCCGCCCCGGGCGCGCCCGTCATACATGACCGCGACGCCAAAAAATTGGACCCGCTGGATGTGGGGGCCATACCTAAAAAAAATATAGTTTGCAGAAATTCCGGCGGAATCGGAGATATGAAAAAAGGTTTTGAAAAAGCGCTGGTTGTTGCGGAAACAAGCTGCTCCACACCTCCCATACAGCACACACCGATGGAACCTCACACAGCTTACGCCTATATGAAAAACGGCCGCCTTATAATACACACTTCCGTACAAACGCCGTTCCATGTCAGAAGAATAGTCGCGTCCATCCTCGGCCTCGCGGAAAATAAAGTCAGAGTGATTAAGGAAAAAGTGGGCGGCGGCTTCGGAGCGAAACAGGACTGCGGTGTTGAGGATCTGGTAGGGACAATCGCGTATCAGTCGAGAAAACCCGTTTATTTAAGAATAAGCAGAAAAGATGAGTTCACTATACGGACGCGCCCGGCTATGTTTATGACGATAAAAGCCGGCGCCGATAAAAACGGCAAACTCACGGCGCTTTCCATAAAAACAAAAGCCGATGTCGGAGCTTACGGGCCTCACGCCCTTACCGTTCCTATGAACGGATGCTCAAAAACGCTGCCTCTCTTTACTTGCGAAAATATGTCATACGAGGTGGCGTCTTACTACACCAACAATATTGTTTCAGGAGCATATCAAGGCTATGGCGTTCCCCAGACGAATTTCGCGGTGCATGTTGCCCTCGCCCAGCTGGCTCAAAAACTCGGCATGAAATTTGAGGATTTCATATCCAAAAACCTTGTCACAAAAGGATACAGAATTGATATTCTCAAACAGCTCGGCGAAGGAAGAGAAGGCCTTGCACAGAAATTATCAAGCTGCGGTTTACAGGAATGCATAAAACAAGGCCTCAATAAATACAACAAATGGGAAAACAAAAAAAACTCTTCCGACGAAGATATTGCGCAGGGGAAAGGCATGGCCGTTATGATGCAGGGTTCCGGAATTCCGGGGCTTGACGCGGCAAACGCTATGGTCAAGATGATATCCGACGGCACTTTTATGCTTTACATTGGCGGAGCGGACCTCGGAACGGGAGAAGACACAGTCGCCGCAAAAGTCGCGGCCGAAGAACTCGGCGTCACCCAGGAACAGATAGCCGTCACCTCCGCCGACACCGACACAACGCCTTTTGATAAGGGGTCTTACGCTTCAAGCGGCACTTTCTTTACGGGCAACGCGGCTTTCGTCGCGGCACGGAATATGAAAAAGCTCATAATACAAACCGCCGCTGACATACTTAAATTAAAACCATCGCAGGTAAAAATAATGCCCGTCGGGAAAGTGGGAACAAAATCAAAAAATATGACCTTCAAAGAACTCGCTCGCGCCACACAGGCGGGCGACGGAGCCGGCCAGCTTATAACAAGCGGAGCTTTTACAACTCAAAAATCCCCAATACCTTACGCCGCTCATTTCTGTCAGGTTTCAGTAAACAAATGCACCGGCATGGTAAAAGTGAACAGATATTACGCTCTCCATGACTGCGGCGTGCCCATAAATCCGGATCTCGCGAAAGGACAGGTTTACGGGGGCGTACTCAAAACAATAGGGCACACTCTTTATGAAGGCATGGAATTTGACAAGAACGGGAAATGCCTCACCGACAATTTCACGAATTATCCCATACAGAATATAAACGATATGCCAGAAGATTTTCAAGTTGATCTGATAGAAGTCCCTGATACCATCACGCCTTATGTGGGAAAATCCATAGGCGAACTCGCCTGCGACGGCGCTTCCGCCTGCATAGGCCTGGCAATAAATGATGCTTGCGGCATTTGGATGAAACACTGGCCTTTTCGCCCGGAAAAAATCCTGAAAGAACTTGAAAAGAAAAAATCTTAAAATTACCCGCGGCGGATGATAACCACTCCCTCATACCCGGCGAGAGAGGGCTGTTTTTATGCGGCTTGAAGATTTAGGATATAACGCCTTTTTTGAAGAGCTTAGAGTTTCTTTAAAACTTCCTAAGTCATCCATGGCGCGGGTTACATCCTGCCACAAAGACACCTACACTGTCGCGGGCGAAAAAGGTGAATACGCCGCAAAAATCGCCGGCAAAATATTCTATGCCGCTATGACTAAAGAAAACTTCCCAGCGGTAGGCGACTGGGTTTCCATATCCGGCTTAGAAGAAGACCACCCCACAATAAATGCCATGTTGCCACGGAAAAATGTCCTTATTAGAAAATCTACAACCAACTCCGATAATCAGCTGATAGGCGCAAATATTGATGTGGGTTTTGTCGTCCAATCCGTTGACCGGGATTATAATCTGAACCGTCTGGACAGATATCTGACAGCAATAATAAATTGCAGAATAATCCCTGTTCTTATCTTACATAAAACAGACCTGATATCCGAAGAGGAACTGCGTGCAAAAATATCAATGGTAAAAAAAAGGTTTGCGGCTCTGCACACTATACCGACGAGCAGAATGACTAAACAAGGAATAAACATATTGATGAAATTTATAAGAAAAGGCCTGACCTATTGTTTTATCGGCTCGTCAGGAGTGGGGAAATCTTCCTTAATAAACAGTCTGCTCGGCAAAGAAACTTTAGAAATAGGCGCGCTTAGCGATTACACAAAAAAAGGAACCCATACGACATGCAGCAGGTCGCTGCTCGTTTTAGGCAACGGGGGAATTGTTATAGATAATCCCGGCATGCGGGAATTCGGCATCGCCGGCGATACGAGGGAAGCCGCCGGGGCTGAAGGGGTATCAGGCCGAAGCGTTTCGTCCGCCGGGGCTGAAAGTGTTTCGTCTGCCATGACGGATGCGCCTTGGCGTGCGGGGCCTGACGGGGTGTTTGACAAAATTGAAAACCTTGCCCTAAAATGCAAATATTCAAACTGTTCGCACGGAGGAGAAGCCGGCTGTGCTGTCAAAGACGCCCTGGATTCCGGCGAGTTAGATAACAAAAAATACCTCAGCTACATAAAACTCAAAAAAGAAATACAGCGCAACACAATGACTAAATTTGAAAAAATAACAAAAGATAAAAAATTCGGAAAATTTTGCAAAACCGTAATGGCGCGCAAGAAAAAGGCGCAATCTTAATGCAAATTAAGGATGTCTGTCCCTATTGACTATCTTTTTTCAGAGAAATCTTCGCACTTTCTTTTTCATTAGCACAGCAGCAGCATTCGGAACTTGTCCTTCCTAAAGCGGCATTTATAACCGCCGCCGCGCATCCGACGCCGGACTTAACACTTAAAGCTCCGGCCGGACAATTGAGCGCGCAGGCGCCGCACTCCATACAGGCGTCCAAATCGGAGATAATCGCCTTTCCTTCTTTGAAAATAAAAACAGAGTGAGGACAAACAGTTTCACACATACCGCATCCGGTGCATTTTTCCGTGTCCAATTTCAGAGTCGCCACATTTTTAAGATATCTGTTTTTAGTCATACGTTTACCCCGTTAAACAAATCTTCCAATAATCCATAACGCCGCGCCCGCCAAACCTGCCGCCGCCTGAATAGGGACGGCAATCTTCATTTCTTTTTTCA
>VMTI01000242.1 GCA_013791675.1 bacterium
GGATTTATGATATCAAAATCTGAACTCGGGATTTCTGTTTTACTGAAAGGGATTTCTTCGGTAACGGATGTACCGAGTTGTATTTCAATTAGGCCTAAATTGTTATTAGAAGGAGGTTCGGAATTGTCTTGCAAACTTTCATTCATTATTTCCCCTTATTATAGTGTTTTTTTTAACTCTGCGGACAAGCGAATCAAGTCATTTAAAAGCTAAAACATCACTATGCAACTAAAAGCTACTAATTACTTTACCGTATTGTCAATTTTACCCCGTTAGAGATTCGATAGGCGATTCGAGCTCTGGTTGAGTAAAGAATAAATATTTGATATCCTGAATTAACATGCCGTTAATTAAATATTTCTTTAAGTTTTTGAAAGCGCTCAATTCCAACGCCGCTCCGGGCGAGGTCGCCAGGGGAATGGCTTTCGGGATGATTCTTGGGCTTATTCCCGTTTCGGCTCTGCACTGGTGGGTGATTCTCATACTGATGTACCTGACAAATTCCAATCTGGCCGCTGGAGCCGTTTTCACGGTGCTTTTTAAAATAATAGGAGCCGCCCTCGGCCCTGTCTTTGACAGCGCCGGCTACGCTGTTCTCACATCCCCCGGACTTGAGAATTTTTTCACGGGCCTTTATAATATGCCGGTTATGCCGTTTACCCGTTATTATAACACGGTTGTTATCTCAACGACGATAATTTCTTTTGCGCTTTTTATTCCGGCGGTATTAATTTTCCGCGCCGCGGTGAAATCCTACCGCACGGGCGTCAGGGACAAAATCGCCGAAACTAAATTTTTTAAAGCGTTCCTGAAAGTGCCGCTTGTGGGTAAGCTGCTCAAACTTTACAATAAAATAAACAGTGTGAGGGAAGCGGCCTGATGCGCTGGAAATTTTTTATTCCCTTTGCTGTGATTATGGGCGGGGTTGCGGCTTTTTACGCTTTTGTTATGGACGGCCTTACGGCGCGGGTAATGGAAATATCGCTTGAAAAAGTTTTTAACGCCCGCGCGGAAGTTTCCGGCGTAGACCTCAGTCTCATCAGCGGCCGCGCGCGGATAGGCAAAATCACCGTGGCCGACGCCGATAATCACATGAGCAATCTTTTTGAGGCGGGAAATCTGGAGCTGAATATGCCGGTGAAAGCGCTTCTTATGAAGAGGTTAGTGATAGAGGAAGCTTCCCTAAAAGATATATCGTGGGGAACGCCGAGAAAGGAATCCGGCGCTCTGAAAAAAGTTTCATCGCCCGACGAGGTGAAAAAAAAGAAAATTAAATCCGCGGGAGAAGAGCCCGAAAAAAAGAATCTGCTTCCCATCTCCGATATCAAGGCGGCGGGGAACGATTATTTTGAAAAGCAGAAAGATATGTTCAAGACCCCGAAACTCGCGGAAGAGGCGAAAGTAAAATCAGAAGCGCTTAAAAATAAATGGGACCCCATTCTTGGCGACACGGACGCGAAACTGAAAAAAGCGGGGGCCGCGGCGGAAGAGATAAAGAAAATTGATACAGCAAAGCTGAAAAAAATCCCCGAGATTGCAGAAGCGCTCAAAACTCTGCGTGTTAATTCAAAGGAAATAAAATCTACGGCCGAATATGTGAAAGGCGTGAAAAAAGAATTTGATTCGGATAAAACAGCCGTTGCGAAATTAAAAAGAGATATCATTGCCGCCAGAGAATCCGACTGGAAACTTGTTTCAGCGCAGTTGAATGTGCCGGTGGGTTCTCAGTTCCAGAGTTTTACGCAGAATATTTTGTCGGGCATCCTTTACAAAAAAATGGGAAGTTTCGCGAAATACATTGAAAAGGTAATTGCCATCTCCGCGAAAATGAAGGAACAGGAAAAAAAGAAAACCCCGCCAAAACCGGAAAAGAAAAAATTCAAAGGCAGGGATGTGGCGTTCAAATCAATGTTGTTCCCTAAATTCCACTTAAAGCACGCGGGAATTTCGGTTAAAAAAGAGACTCTCGAACTTTCCGGCGAGCTTGTTAATTTCAGAACTTCTCCGGAAAATTCAAAAAATCCCGCGACTTTCAAACTCTCCGGCGATGAATCGGGAAAGGGAATAAAAATTTCCGGTATCATAGACAACAGAGAGCGGGGATCTGAAAAAAGCAAAATATATTTCAGGGGCAATAATTTTCCGCTTGACGATATAGGCGAAACTATTCCTTCCCTTAAAATAAAAACTTTCAGCGGGATTTATAGTGTTGACATAGATTATATATCCGAAGCGGGCCAGAAACCCGAACTTAAACTGGTTATCAGAATAAGAAATATGAAAGCCACCGGAGATGAAAGCGATATTGTCACGGGCATTGTGATTGACGCCGTCAGAACCACTCCGGAGCTTGTTATAGAGGGAACGATGATTCCGGGCGGGGCGGGTAAATTTTCATCCAACTTTGACGATGTCCTCTCAAAAAAGGTGAAGGAGCGCATCAGTTCGGAATTGGCAGCCTCGCGGAAAAAAGCCCGCGCGGGATTTGATTCATACATGGGAAAATACGAAAAAGACGCTGTTGCAAAACTTGACGGATTTAAAGAACCGTACGAAAAAAAGGTAGACAGCCGCCTTGGAAAGGCGAAATCATACGAAAAACTTTCGGATTCTTACGGAAAAAAACTTGAAGATAAAAAGAAAGAGGCGCAGAAAGAAGAATCCGGTAAAGCGCAGGACAAAGCAAAAGAACTTTTTAAAAAGTGGAAATAAATTCCGTTCAAGTTTATATACCTTTATGAGCGGTACGCAGATAATAGCGACGATAGGTCCTCCGACGGTAAAAAAACTCAGTGAGCTGGCCGCCGCGGGCATGAGCGGCGCGCGCATAAACAGCTCTCACGGCTCAACAGCCCAGCACATAGAAATTATAAATCTCACGCGGAAAATTAAGAGCCGGACTTTTATAATATACGACATAAAGGGCCCGAAAATAAGGCTGGGAGACATTCCGTTCCCTCTTCATCTTAAAACAGGGCAGCGGCTTATTTTGAGAACAGGCATGAGCGAAAAAGACGGTTGGCCTTTTACGGAAGATTTCTCGGACGGTATTCCCGTGGCTTTTGCCGAATTTCACAAGTTCGTAAAAAAGGGAGACAGGCTGCTGCTCGACGACGGACTCATTGGCATGAAGGTTGAAAAGGTGCGGGGAAGAGAAATATTCTGCGAGGTGCTTTATGGGGATATTCTCCGTTCAAGAAAAGGCATAAATCATCCTGATACCGTTGTGGATTTTCCCTATACCGTTGAGGGGGATATTCCGCTGATTGCATTCGCGATTAAGTACGGCGTCGATTATATCGCGGATTCTTTCCAACGGAGCGCGGCGGATGTTATGGAGCTTCGGGGACGGCTTAGAGGAACGGGAATAAAGATAATTTACAAAATTGAAAATCCCGAAGGCGTTAAAAATTTTAACGCGATACTTAAAAAAACAGACGCCGTTATGATAGCCCGCGGAGACCTCGGCGTTGAGCTTGACCCGTGGGAGATACCGGAGCTTCAAAAGCGTATGATAGAAAAATGCCGCAGGGCGGGCCGGCCGGTGATAACGGCCACACAGATGCTTGAGTCTATGATAGACGATCCCAGACCGTCGCGCAGTGATGTGTCGGATATCGCCAACGCCATCTACGACGGCACGGACGCGGTGATGCTTTTGGGCGAAACATCCGCGGGAAAATATCCGGTGCGCTGTGTTGAGATGATGAGAAAAATAATCCAAAAAACCGAATCTACGCCCCGATACAAAAAATTGCACAAAATTTCGGCGCGGCTTTAGAAGTTTTATCATAAGCAAGCGCGGCAGACGGCATTCGGAGCGGCCCATATGAGTGAGGGGTTTTGTGCAGCGCCCGAAACGAATAGGGAGCGAACCGCAGGCGTGAGCGTCCGTCTACGAATGCCGTCTGCCGCGCTTGTTGGAAAATTTTGATTTTGCAGATGTAATTTTGTAGAGTATATTGTGAAACTTCAAAAACAGATAGGCCTTGCCGGCGTATTCTGCATTGCCGCTGGCGCGATGATATCTTCGGGACTTTTTGTGCTGCCTGCTCTGGCTTTCGCTAAAGCGGGACCCGCCGTTATTCTTTCATATATGCTGGCGGGTTTTCTTGTGATACCCACGATGTTCGCGATTTCGGAACTTCTTACGGCTATGCCCAAAGCCGGAGGCGATTATTTTTACATAAGCCGCAGCATGGGTTCAGCCGCCGGTTTTCTCGGCGGCGTTTCCAACTGGTTTTCGCTGAGCTGTAAAAGCGCTTTCGCGCTTGTGGGAATAGGAGCATTCGCCAGCCTTATATATCCTCAAATGCCGGAAATGCAGATGGATATTGTCTCGGCGCTGTTCTGCGTTATTTTTACGGTGGTGAACCTTAAGGGCGTGGAGCTTGCGGCGAAATATCAGATATGGCTGGTGTCGTTTCTGATAGCCGTGTGTGTGATATATATAATGTGGGGCTTGCCGGAAGTGCGGATTGACCATTACAGAGGATTTTTTGACGGAGGTTTTTTACCCATTCTGTCAACAGCCGGACTGGTTTTCGTGTCTTTCGGCGGCCTTACAAAAGTGGCGAGCATTGCCGAAGAGGTGAAAGACCCGACGAGAAACATACCGCTGGGTATGATTTTGGCCTGGGCGGCGGTTATGACACTTTATGTTTTGGCTATTTTTGTGACAGTGGGAGTTTTGGATTCTGTTACTTTGAGCGCAACCCTTATGCCTTTGAGTGCGGGGGCTGAAGTCTTCGAGG
This sequence comes from bacterium, assembly GCA_013791675.1. GTDB lineage: Bacteria > CG03 > CG03 > CG03 > CG03 > CG03. The sequence goes on from VMTI01000242.1 coordinate 4,755, forward strand.
GGAAAGCGGGCGCGGCAATTCTTGCGTTTGGAGCTATTCTGGCTTTTGTCTCAACGGCGAACGCTGGGATAATGACAGCTTCGCGCGCGCCTCTGGCCATGAGCAGGGACAAGCTGCTGCCTCCTTTTTTTTCAAAACTTAACGGCAACGGTGTGCCGTACTGGCCGATATTATTTACTTCGGCGGCGATACTGGCGATGATTTTCGCGTTTGACATAGAAAAACTTGTTAAAGTGGCGTCGGCCACAATGATA
>VMTI01000031.1 GCA_013791675.1 bacterium
ATTTCAAAACAATAACTTCGTTCTTCTTCACTTAATCAGTCTCCTAATTTTTTTTATCTCCGCGCCGAGGGCCGCTATACTCGTGATAATAACTTCACATTTCACGCCCCGCGAGGCGAAAGCTTTTTTCATCGCACGGGCGAGATTCCCCGCGCATTTCGCGTCTTTCGCTATGGCTCCGACGGAAGAACCCGAACCGGATATAAAAACGCCGATAGCGCCGTTTTTCAGAGCCGCTTTTTCAACGCTGTCAAAACCTTTTATGAATTTTTTCCTGTAAGGGGTGTGAATCCTGTCGTCAAACATAAATGGCTCAACACGCCCTCTGTAAATTCCGTCTATCAAAGCGGATATGCGCGAAAGATTGAAAACGACATCTTCCCTTGTATAATTTTTCGGCAGAATTTTCCTCGCCTTATCGGTGCTGACGTCAATATCAGGCACAGCTATACACAGCGGGTTTTTAATGCCGCGCGAAAGCGTCAGGGCTTTCCCGCCGGACGGATCGCAAATAACTATGCCTCCCAGCAAAGAAGCGGCCGCGTTATCATAATGGCCTTCCTGTGCCGCGACAATTTCAAGCACCGCGGATTTATCAAATCCGGCGCCGGACACTTCGTTCGCGAAAAGCGCTCCCGCGACTCTCGCCGTGGCCGACGAGCCCATTCCTTTCATAAGAGGTATCCTGTTTAAAGTTTTTATGCTGACACTTCCAATTTTTTTGTAATTAAAACCTGTTTTCCGCCATAGCGCGAGCGCGCTCTGCCAGATGGCGTTTGATGAATTATCGGGCAATATACCCGCGCCGAAGCCGCTGATTTTTATATCAAGCGCGAAATCACCGGGCTTCACCGTAAATTCAAAACGGTTGCCCACATCAAGCGCGGCGGCGAGCACGTCAAAACCGCAGCCGAAATTGCCCGAAGAGCCCGGCACTTCAACAATGTATTTAACAGCTTTTTTCATAATGAGAATTATAGCAAAATAGTTTTAAACTGAAAAACAAACGAGCTCAAACGTCTCATTAAAAGCGACGGATGATATCCGGCGGGCGCTTTTTATTCTTGCAGTTTTTTGCGGGCTTTTTCTATACTGTCTTTAGACTGCTGATGCTGGGGGTCAAGTTCAAGCACTTCTTCCCATTCTTTTATCGCTTTTTTATATTTTCCCGCCGCATACAATTCCGACCCTTTATTATAATGCTCTTTCATTTCCGTCTTAGTCTGCGCGGCTTGTTCCTCAGCTTTTAAACGTTCTTTCTCCGCTTTTTTTTCAGCTTTCAAACGTTCTTTCTCCGCTTTTTTTTCGGTTTTTCCCTGTTTTGCCAGACTCTTTTCTTCGCTTCTGCGCGCGGCGGCTCCTGAGTCGTAACTTCCCGAAGAAGCGAAAGCGTAATCAAGCGATATATACTGTCTGTTGGAATTAGATTGAATATCCTCAAATCTGAG